>CAZRZB010000006.1:0-48418 GCA_964604435.1 uncultured Aestuariivirga sp.
TGGTGGTCGGCCAGTACAAGACCGGCGAAGCCTACGGCGCGATTTACGAAAAGGGTTCGGCCAATGGCGCCACCATCGACAAGATCATCCAGGCGATGCTTGACGATGGCACCATGGCCAAACTTGGGGCCAAGTACCTGGCTGCGGCCTGGGGTAAGGATCCCGCAACCATCCCGTATTTTCAGTAAGAGCTGGACGTGAGATCCCCCCGCGATTTTCGCGGGGGTTTCTTTTTTTAACCGGGCCAGGCCTTGAACGCACCGCAATCCCCAGACAAGATTCCAAACGACGCCAACCGCATCAGCATCGCCGCCGTATGGTTCGCCGGCCTCTGCGTGCTGGTAACCTTTGGCGCAACGGCAGTGGTGCGCAATGCCCTGCACCATCTCGATGTCTATGGCTTTGTCTGGGAATTCATCTTTGCCTTCGTCATCTCACTGTCGTGCCTCACGCTTTTCCCTGCCTTGCGCGCCCTCAAGAAGGCCGCCACGGCGCGCGCCGCCCATGCCGGCAATGATCCCGCGGAAATGCGCATTGCCACTTCCGAGGCCCGCGATTCCGCCTGGCTCACCTTTGGCTGGGGCAGCTTCGGCCTGGTGGGATTGGCTTTTGCCTGTTTCATTTTCACTAATGACGTAGCCGTGGGGAAGACCTTCTTTCTCCTCCCCTTGATGCGCGACAAGTGGTGGCTGGTGACCAGGTCGTTCCTCCTCAACAACCTGTTCATTTTTGTTGTAGCCGAGATTTTAGTGCTGGTCTGGGGACTGGTGGTGGCGCTGGCCCGCATGCTGCCGGGCCCGGCCGGCAAGCCGATCCGCGCCCTGGCCATCATCTATTGCGATGTGTTTCGCGGCCTTCCCGCCGTCGTCACCCTGTATCTCATCGGCTTTGGCATTCCGATTTCCGGCCTCCCCGAACTTTTCGTGCCAAAGATCGTCGGATTGTTCGTCGACCTCTCGCTGCTGTCCCCGGCCGAACTGAAGACCGCAACCCGCATCCCGGTGATTTGGTGGTGTATCTTGGCGCTGACCCTCACCTATGGCGCCTATGTGGCGGAAGTCTACCGCGCCGGCATCGAGAGCATTCACTGGAGCCAGGTGTCTGCGGCCCGCTCCCTTGGCCTCTCCTACATGCAGACCATGCGCTATGTGGTCGTGCCCCAGGCGGTGCGCCGCATCATGGCGCCGCTGCTCAATGACTTCATCGGATTGCAGAAGGACACCGCCCTGGTGCAGGTGGTGGGCGTGATCGACGCCTTCAACCAGTCGCGCATCATCGCCTCCAATGCCTTCAATCTTTCGGCGGTGACGGTGGTGGCAATCCTCTTTGTGCTGATCACCATTCCCCAGGCCCGCTTTGTCGACAAGCTGATCGAGCGCGACAATGCCCGCACCAGGGCAGGGGGCTGACATGGCATTCCTCGAAATGAAGAATGTTGAAAAGCAATTCGGCACGGTACGGGTGCTTCGCGGCGTCAATCTTGAGGTGACTGAGCATCAGGTGGTCTGCCTCATCGGTCCTTCGGGCTGTGGAAAGTCCACCCTGCTGCGCTGTGTCAATGGACTTGAAAAAATCCAGGGCGGCGAAATCCGGCTCGGGAACGACCGGGTTTCCGGGCCTGGAGTGGATGTGAACCGGTTGCGCCAGCAGGTTGGCATTGTGTTTCAAAGCTTCAACCTGTTTCCCCACATGAGCGTTCTTGAAAACGTCACCCTTGCCCCCACCAAGGTGCTGAAGATGGAGCAGGGGGCCGCCGACGAGCGGGCCATGGTCCTTCTCAAGCGCATCGGCCTGGAGGCCAAGGCCCATGAGTTTCCCGACCGCCTCTCGGGCGGCCAGCAGCAGCGGGTGGCGATTGTCCGGGCCCTCGCCATGGAGCCCAAGCTGCTGCTGCTGGATGAGATCACCTCCGCCCTTGATCCTGAACTGGTCTCGGAAGTCCTCAACATTGTCCGGGACCTCGCCAAACAAGGCATGACCATGCTGCTGGCCACCCATGAAATGGGTTTTGCCCGCGAAGTGGCCTCCAAGGTGTGCTTTCTCTACGAAGGTGTCGTTCACGAGGAGGGCCCACCCGAACAGCTCTTTGGCAATCCCAGGGAAGAACGCACCCGGGCTTTCCTCAAGCGGATCATCGAAGCAGGACGCCTCTGATCCGTTCATCTGCCGTTCAGGCTTGTGGCAAGATAACCAAATTAACCCATAGTTCCGCCGTATACTGACTTTAAATACCGCGCCGGAATCAGTGTAATGGCATGCCACCGGACATGCCGGTTTGGAGATGACAGATGAAGCTTTTGCCCTCGACGGCCAGCCTGATGGCTTTGGCCCTTTTTGCAACCCCGGCCCTTGCCCAGGACGAAGCTCCGGCCCTGGACCAGCCGGCTGCCGAGCAGCAGGCGGCCCCCGCCGCTGAAGAGGCGGCCCCGCAGATTCCCGAAGAGGTCCTGGCCCTGCTCAATGATGCAAGGCCCCTCGGCGAGCTGTCCGTGGAGGAACTGGCCAGCCGTGCCAAGCAGGCCCGCGGGTTTTCAAAAATGAAAAGTCTTGGAGCGGACCTGCGTCAGCAGTTGCAGGACATTGCCCAGGCTGCGCGCGGCGAGATTGCCGCCCGTGAGGAGCAGGCAGCACAGCCTGCGGCCCCCGCCGTGGAGCAGCCCGTTGAGGCGCCCCAGGCGGTTGAAGCACCGGTCGAGCAGCCTGCGGAAACTGCCGCGCCTGAACCCGCCGCACTGCCGCCGGATGTGGCGAAACTGCTCGCTGACCAGAGGCCGCTTGGCGAACTCAGCGATGATGAACTGACCCGCCGTTTCAAACTGGCGCGGCAATTCTCCAAGGCCAAGAAACTGCCCGGGGAAACCAGGGCGCAACTCGCTGAAATCGTCAAGGCGGTGCGTGAGGAAATGCAGCTCCGCGAGCAATCCGCCCGCAAGATACCTGAACCGTTGGCACAGCCGGAAACCGTCGCCGAGCCGCCGGCGGTGGAGCAGGCTCCTGTCGTTGAAGTCCAGCCTCCGGCGGCGGCCCCAGCCGTTGATGCCAAGCAGGTTCAGCAATTGGATGGCAATGCCGTGGTTCCCGAAGCCGAGGCCAAGGCGAAGGTTTTCCTAGACGATCCAACCCCTGCCGAGAAGTTGTCCGACGAGGCGCTGCGGGCCCGGCTCGACGGCATCCGCGCCCTGATGGCGGGCAATGAACTGTCCCGCCAAACGGAAAAGGCCTTGCGCAAGAAGCTCAAGGTTGAACGCGAAATCCTGCGCAATCGTGTGGCCTTGGCTGAACCCGAGAAGCCGGCAAAGCAGGACGCCGCAACCCAGCCGGCGCCGGAGTCCCAGCCGGTAAAACCATCAAAGTTCAAGAAAAAGGACTACACATTCAATCTGGAGATCGTTCTGAACGACAGCCGTCCTTCCGATGAGTTGCAGGACTACGAGCTGAGCCGCCGTTTGGAAGTCTATCGCCAGGCCACCTTGGACGACCGCTATGAGGAACAGCAACGGGCCTATTGGCGCGCCATGATGGAACGTGACGAGGCCCTCCTGCAGCAGCGCTTGTTGCGTGAACGGCGCCAGCGCCAGGCCGAACTCGCCGCCCAGTACGACGATCAACAGTATGATATCGAACTGGACGATGAGTATGATCCGGGCGAACAGCAGGACGACGTGTATGCCGCCGAGGTTGACGATCAGGAACTGGAGGAGGTGCTTGCCGCCCCGCCGCGCCGGAAAATCGACCGCCGCTACACGGTGGAAGAAGTGGAAGCTTCGCCAGTCTTGCGCGAGGCCCTGCCGCGCATCGAGATCGATACCGTGCATTTCGGCTTCAACGAGGCCTTTGTGCGCGCCGAAGAGGTGGGCAACCTTGACCGCCTCGGCGAGATCATGGAACGCATCCTGAGCAAGCATCCGCGCGAGATATTCCTGATTGAGGGCCACACCGATGCGGTGGGCTCCGATGCCGCCAACCTGGTCCTGTCGCGCCAGCGCGCCGCGGCCATCAAGAAGGCCTTGACGACCTACTACGTCATTCCGCCCCAAAACCTGAGGACCGTGGGCTATGGCGAGCGCTACCTTAAGATTCCCACCGCCGAGGCCGAAGCCGAAAACCGCCGGGTATCGGTCAGCCGGGCCACCGCCGTCTTCGGCGAGCTTGAAGAATAGGCCTTCCCTGACACTTGCATGTTGCCTGGGCCGCCCCTAAAAGGCGGCCCAATTCATTGTAACCCAAAGGGGATATATCATGGCCATTGAACGCACTTTTTCGATCATCAAGCCCGACGCGACCCGGCGCAATCTGACCGGCGCCATCAACGCCAAGATCGAGGCCGCAGGACTTCGCATTATCGCCCAGCGCCGCACCAAGTGGAAGCAGGCCGACGCCAAGAAGTTCTATGCCGTCCATGCCAAGCGCCCCTTCTACAAGGATCTGGTGAAGTTCATGACTTCCGGCCCCATCGTCATGCAGGTGCTGGAAGGCAGCAATGCGGTGGCCAAGTACCGTGAGATCATGGGCGCCACCAACCCCGCCAACGCCGAACCCGGCACGATCCGCAAGGAATTCGCCGAGTCCATCGAGGCCAATTCGGTCCACGGTTCCGACAGCGTCGAGAATGCCAAGAAGGAAATCAAGCTGTGCTTCAAGGCGGCTGAGATCGTAGGCTGAATGATGCTCTGGACCGCAGTTTACATCGTTTCCATCGTTCTGGTGAACTGGCTGTTCGTCGTGGTCCCGCCGTTGGAAACGCCAGTCGGCAGCCTCTATCTCGCAACCCTCGTCGTCGGCGTGGTGTTCGTCCTGCGCGACTATGCCCAGCGTGAGGTCGGCCACAAGATCCTGCTTGCCACGCTGGCGGCTGGCGTCATCACCTGGTACATGACCAACCCGGCCCTGGCAGTTGCCAGCATCACCGCCTTTGCCATTTCCGAGATGGCCGACTGGGCGGTGTTTTCCTTTACCGGCCGCCCGCTGCAGAAGCGCATCCTGATCTCGAGCCTCATTTCGGTGCCGCTCGATTCACTGGCCTTCCTGTATCTCTCCGGCTATCTGGCGCCGCTCTCCTTTACCACCGAAACCCTGAGCAAGGCGGTGGGCGTGGCGGTCGTCTGGTATCTCCTGAAACTGCGCATGGATCGCAAGTCCGCGGTGGCATACTAGGCCGGGGGAAAGATCGGGCAATGGGCAAAACCCGGCTAGAGGCGTTCAGTGACGGCGTGATTGCCATCATCATTACCATCATGGTGCTGGAACTGAAGGTCCCCCACAGTGCCGACCTATCGGCCCTGTGGGACCTCACACCGGTGTTCCTGAGTTACGTCCTGAGCTTCGCCAATGTTGGCATCTACTGGAACAACCATCACCACCTGCTGCACACGGTGAAGCAGGTGAGCGCCGGAATCCTGTGGGCCAATCTTCACCTGCTGTTCTGGCTTTCGCTCCTCCCCTTTACCACGGGATGGATGGGCGAGAACCATTTTGCCACTTGGCCGGTTGTTGTCTATGGCATCAATCTGCTGCTCGCGGCGGTCGCCTACACGATATTGGTCCGCATGATTATCAGGAAGCATGGCCATGATTCCGTGATTGCCAAGGCCATCGGCAGCGATTTCAAGGGCTATGTTTCGCTGGCTGCCTATGTGGCCGCCATCGTGTTGGCCTTCTTCAATCCCTGGATTTCCGGCGGGCTCTTTGTTGCCGTGGCCATGATGTGGTTCATCCCCGACCGTCGCATTGAGCGTGCAATCGGCTGACAACGGCCCGTTAGCCGGAAGCAGAAGTCAGTCGCGCTGCCCATTGACTTTCGTCAATGAGATTGCCGGTGATTTTGCTATGAGAGTCGCGGTTTCGTGTGGATGTGCGCGAAAGCAGCCGCGGGTTTTGAGGTGTGAATGATGTCGTCAATGCCGCGAACCAAAACTGTCCGCATTGCCGTGGGAGTCTTGGCGCTGTTGTTTGGACTGCTGACGGTCGTTTCGGGCGGCCGGGCGCTTTTTGGCGGCGAAGCGGCGCGCCAGGCAGTGGGGGCGGCAGTGCCTTTTGTGCTGTGGTTCAATTTTGGCGCGGGTTTCGCCTATGTCGCCGCCGGCATCGGCCTGTTGCGGCAGGCGCAATGGTCCGCCTGGCTCTCTGCCTTGATTGCGGCACTCACGCTCATCGTATTCTTTATGTTCGGGGTTCATGTCCTCACTGGCGGCGCCTACGAAATGCGCACCGTCGGCGCCATGGCGCTGCGCAGTATCGTCTGGATCGCCATTGCGCTGTTTGCCTGGCGGAAGTAGCTAACTGATCATTGTCGGCGGCGTTTCCAGCGGCGCCACCTTGCGCACCCGTTCCCGGTAGGAAATATAGATGGCACAGGCGATCAGCACGCCGACGCCGACAAAGGTCCAGGCGTCCGGAAAATCGCCGAAGAAATACCAGCCCGCGGCGACCGCCATGATCATTTCGGTATAGCTCAGCGGCGCCAGCAGCGAGGCCTCCGCATAGTCATAGGCCCGCACGATGAGATAATGCCCGGTCGTGGCGATGAAGGCCAGCAGCAGGAAAAGCCACCATTGCTGGGGCGTGGGCGTTTGCCAGACAAAGACCACGGCCACTGAAGTGATTGCCGCGCCTGCAAGGCTGGTAAGAAAGGTTGTCGTCATCGCACTTGTGCCGCCGGCGATCCGCCGCGTGATCAGCATGTAGAGGGCCAGCGAGGTGCCGGCCCCCAACGCCATGAAAACGCCCGGATTGAGGCTCTGGAAGCCCGGGCGGATGATGATGAGCGTGCCCATGAAGCCAACGGCGACCGCAAGCCAGCGCCGCAGGCCGACCTTTTCGCCGAGCACGAAGGGCGACAGCATGGTGATCACCAGGGGCTGGACGAAGAAGATCGCCAACGTGTCGGCGATCGACTGGAATTTCAGGGCCCAGAAAAACAGTGTCGTGGCGGTGACCAGCAGGACGGCCCGGGCCGTGTGGACAAGCGGCCGTTGCGGAATGAGATTGCGGGCCCCATCGATTTTCCACACCAGCGGCGCCGTCATCAGCAGCCCAAAAAACAGTCTGGCCCAGACGATCTGGATGACCGGCACGTCCTGCTGGCCGAGGAATTTTGCCACCACATCGAGGAACGGCAGCACCAGCATGGCGCCGATCATGAGGCCGATGCCGAGCAGGGTATTGGGGCGGATGGCAGGGGAATGGCGCATGGCGGCTAGCTATAGTACCGCCGCGCTATTCGCAATTTATTTACAACTCCGGCGCATGATCCGCCTGTATCTGTAGTTGGAGCAGTTGATGAACGATCAAATCGGCATAACCGCTCCGGGATCCGCCTGACCTCGGGGGGCGAAAAATCCTCCGGCGGCGTCTCGGACGGCGAATTGGAGGAATTATGATTAAGTTCAATATTGTATTGGCGTGCGTTTCTGCCCTTGCAATGGCTTGTTCAAGCCCGGCGCAAGCCGCCGCCATGTGCGGCAAGCGCGGCGACTTCATCAAGGCCCTCGCTGGCAAATACCAGGAATCGGGTAGGGCCATGGGCATTACCGGGCAGGTCAACCTCGTTGAAGTCTTTGCCTCGCAGGCTGGCACCTGGACCATCCTGGTGACAACCCCCGAAGGCAAAACCTGCATCATTGCCGCCGGCAATTCCTGGGAAGACCTGCCGCCGGCCAGGAACCTGACCTCGCTTTAGGCTTTCAATCGCGCATTTGCCGGGTCCCATGGCGACTCGGCGATGACCGAAGCCTTACGCCGTGCGCCAAACATGAGCACCTCAAATGGGCTGCCGGCTGCGGTCATCTTCGGGTCCACATAGGCGAAAGCCAGGGACTTCTTGACCGCATGGCCATAGCCGCCGGACGTGGTCAGGCCGACGATTTTATCACCGCTATAGACCGGCTCGTTACCGACGCAATCCGAATCCGTATTGGCGACTTCGAGGCAGACCAGCTTCATGCGCGGGCCCCGCTGCTGTCGGGAGAGGCTGGCGGATTTGCCGGTGAAGTCCGCCTTGTCGAGGCGGATGAAGCGCTCCATCGAGGCCTCGAATATGTCGATCTCCGTGGTGAGTTCCGAGCCCCAGCCCCGGTAGGATTTTTCCATGCGCAGCGAATTCATCGCATAGGTGCCGAAAAGTTTGATCCCATGGGCCTGGCCGGCCTTCATCAGGCTGTCGAAAACCTTCGGCATCTCGGCCATCGGAACATGCAGCTCCCAGCCCAGTTCGCCGACATAGTTGACCCGCAGCAGCCGCACCTTTTTGACCCCCGCAACTTCGGCTTCCTTGCCGGTGAGCCAGCGGAAGCTTGCATTGGAAAGATCGGTCGCGGTGCATTGGCCCAATACCTCGCGCGCCAGGGGGCCGGCCAGGACCAGCACGCCGAAGTCATCGGTGACATCGCTGATCGTCACCTTCTCCGTGGACTGCTTGCGCCACTCCAACTGGTCCATGTCGTGCAGCTGGGCCACCGCGGCCGAGAGCACATAGAAATGCTCCGGCCCCAGGCGCGTGACGGTGATTTCCGATTCAATGAAGCCGTTCTGGTTCAGCAGGTGGCCGAGGATGATGCCGCCATCCTTCGCGGGAATTTTATTGGCGCAAATGCGCTCAAGGAAAGCATAGGCATCCCGGCCCTTCACCTCGAACTTGGAGAAGGTGGAGAGGTCCATGAGGCCGACGCGCTCGCGCACCGCGAGCGCCTCTTCGCGAACCGCATCAAACCAATTCGAACGCTTGTAGGAGTAAATCTCACCCTTGCCCGAGGCGTCATACCAGCGTGGCCGTTCCCAGCCGAAGATTTGCGCAAATTGCGCGCCATGGGATTTGAGTTTTTCATAGAGGGAGGATTTGCGCAGGCCCCGGCCAACCTCATGCTGTTCGCCCGGCTTGTAGCAGTAATACATGTGGTGATAGTCGGCGACCGAAACCTCGGCGGTATAGTCCTTGCTGGCCCAATTGCCGAAGCGCCGCGGATCGAATTCGCGCATGTTGATCTCCGCCTGGCCATGCACCATCCACTGCGCCAGGTATTTGCCCGCCCCGCCGCCCTGGCAGATGCCGATGGAGGCCCCGCAATGCATCCAGTAGTTCTTGGGCCCCGGAGCGGGGCCGGACAGATAGGTGCCGTCCGGCGTGTGGGTGATGGCGCCTGAGACTACGTTTTTGAGCCCGGCCTGGCCGAACAACGGAAACCGCTCTGCCGCCCGTTCCAGCCACGGGGTGAGGCGGTCCAGTTCAGGCGCAACCAGTTCGCTCTCGAAATCCCAGGCCGGCGGCTGGCCATCCCAGCAGAGATGGGCCGTCGCGGTTTCGTAGGGACCCACCAGCACGCCGTTGGTTTCCTCGCGCAAGTAGGCGTGGGAGTAGGGGTCGCGCACCACCGGCAGCTCGGGAGCGAGATCGATCAGCTCCTTCAGCGGCTCGGTGATCATGTAGTGGTGCAGCATGTTGGCGATCGGCACATTGTGCCCGGTCCATGAACCCACCACGTCGCAATAGGAGCCGGCCGAATTCACCACATGCTGGCAGATGATGTTGCCCTTGTCGGTGATCACGTTCCATTCGCCGGAAGGCAGCAGCTTGATGTCCATGACCCGCGTGCGCCGGTAGATTTCCGCGCCCAGCTGGCGCGCTCCCGCCGCCATGGCGTTGGTGATGTCGGCCGGCGCCACATGGCCGTCGCTGATCGTGTGGAAGGCCGCCTTCACCCCGAAGGTCTCAAGGAAGGGGTGATACTGCTTGATCTCCGCCGGCCCGATGATCTCGCATTCATAGCCCGCCAGCCGCGACACGCCATAGACATACTTGAACCAGTTCAGTTCCTCGTCCGTGGTGGCAAGGCGCAAGCCCCCGCAGCCATGCCAGGATACCGCTTGCCCCGTGAGTTTTTCCAGCTGCGGGTAAAGCTGGGTGCCATAGAGATGCACCCGCGACATGTTGAGCGAGCCGTTGAATTGCGGGCACTGGCCCGCCGCATGCCAGGTGGAACCGGAGGTGAGTTCGCCCTTTTCAACGAGCGCGATGTCGCTCCAGCCTTCCAGGGCCAGGTGATAGAGCAACCCCACGCCCATCACGCCACCGCCAACGACTACTACCCGCGCATGGGATTTCATTCGATTCCTCCGGAAAAAAACCACTGTAAACCGTGAGTGGCCACGTTCTCAAGTGTCGCGCAAGCGAGTTTCTTGTGCCCGGGGGTGAGGTGGATTCACCACCAGACGGTTCATGAAAGGTTCAGGTGGCGGGTGAAATGCTGGTGAACTCAGGAGGACCACTCATGCGCCAGTTGATTGCCGTTCTGTTTCTCACCGTTTCTTTCATCCCTTCGGCCTTCGCCACCTCAGGCCCCGGCTGCCTCATCGTCACCAATGTGGCCGAAGGAGATGCCTTGAATATGCGGAGGCGCCCGTCTGCCAGCGCCCCCATTGTCGATGAGTTGGTGCCCGGCGAGCACGGCATCATTCACCTGGACGGACCCTGCGCCCCCGCCTATCGGCCCTGGGCCCAGCGCTGGTGCCCTGTTAGCCACTATAATGGTGAAGCGGTCACCCACGGCTGGGTAAAGGCCCGCTATGTCAGGGACAGTGACTGCCCGTGATCACGGCTTGACGGCCTCATACAGCATCAGCGCCGCGGCGGTGCCCACGTTGAGGGACTCAGCGCCTCCCGGCATCGGAATGCGCACCAATGTTCTGCAGGCCCCTGCGACGTCTTCTGAAAGCCCGTGGCCTTCACTGCCCATCACCAGCAGGGTCGGGGATCTGTAGCTCCGCCGGAAATCCTCGCTCGCCTTCATGTCGGTGCCGACGACATCGCCCGGCCAGCCCTTGCACAAGGCGATGAAGGCTTGCGTTTCGATCCGCACCAGCGGCACACCGAAGATGGACCCCGTGGTGGCCCGCACGCAATCGCGCCCGTAAGCGTCACAGGTTTGACCCACCAGGATGACGCCGGAGGCAGCAACGGCGTCCGCCGTGCGGATGATCGTTCCGAGGTTGCCGGGATCACGCATGTCTTCGAGTGCGACCCACACGCCGCTTTGCCTGACATCGCCGGCATAGCGCTGCTTGAAGGTGGCCAGCGCCGTGTGCGGGTTGTTCTGCCCACTGAGGCCTTCCATGATTTTTTCTGTCACATAGATAGGCTGCACCGGCCCCCACGGGGATATGGCTTCCGTTGAAACCAGGTGTTCCGGCACCCAGCCCGCCCTGCGGGCCCGGTCCAGCATGGCCCAACCCTCCGCCACGAACAGACCCGTCTCCTGGCGGAACTTCTTCTCGGCCAGGGAACGGATGAGCTTGATGGTGGGATTCTGCGGCGAGGTGATGGAAAGCATGACGGCCACTATAGTTTCGGCTATATCCTGCGTCCATGAACATTCGCCCCAATATCAGGACCGGAATATCCGTCTGCCCCCATGACTGCCCCTCGGCCTGCGCCCTGGAAGTGGAACTGCTGGACGCGCACACCATCGGCCGGGTGCGCGGCGCCAGGGACAATTCCTACACGCTCGGCGTGATCTGCGAAAAGGTCAGCCGCTATGCCGAGCGCATTCACCATCCTGACCGCCTGCTGTATCCGCTGAAGCGCACAGGACCGAAGGGCACGGGCCAGTTCAAGCGCATCGGCTGGGACGAGGCGATGGAAGCGACAGCCGCAGCCTTCCTGAAGGCCGAGGCTGACTACGGCTCCGAATCGGTCTGGCCCTATTACTATGCGGGCACCATGGGCCTGGTGATGCGCGATGGCATCGAACGCCTGCGCCACGCCAAGAAATATTCCGGCATGTACGGCACCTTCTGCGTTGCCCTCTCGTGGCCCGGATATTTTGCCGGCGTCGGCAAGATCGCCGGCGTCGACCCCCGCGAAATGCAGAAGTCGGACCTCATCGTGATCTGGGGCGGAAACCCGGTGAATACCCAGGTCAATGTCATGACCCACGCCATGAAGGCCCGCAAGGATCGCGGCGCCAAGATCGCCTGTGTGGATATCTATGAGACCGGAACCATGAAGCAGGCCGACGTGAAACTGCTCATCCGTCCCGGCACCGACGGCGCCCTCGCCTGCGCCGTCATGCACGTCCTGTTCCGCGATGGTTACGCCGATTGGCCTTATCTCGAAGCGTTCACCGATTGCCCCCGCGAATTTGCAGCCCACCTCAAGGCCAAAACGCCGGAATGGGCCGCAAGGATTTGCGATATTCCGGCAGCGGAGATTGAAGCCTTCGCCAAATTGATCGGCGAAACCAAACGCAGTTTCTTCCGGCTGGGCTATGGCTTCAGCCGCTCGCGTAACGGCGCGGTGAACATGCATGCCGTTTCCTGCATCCCGGCGGTGAGCGGAGCCTGGAAATACGAGGGTGGCGGGGCGCTGCATTCTAACAGCGGCATGTACAAGTGGAACAAGAAGCTGATCGAGGGCACCGACGCGAAAACGCCGGGCCTTCGCGTCATCGATCAAAGCCGCATCGGGCCCGCACTCCTGGGCGATTCCTTCGATCTGGCGGGCGGCCCGCCGGTGAAGGCCATGCTGATACAGAACACCAATCCCGCCTCGGTAGCCCCCGACCAAACCAAGGTGAAGCAGGGCCTGGCCCGTGAGGACCTGTTTGTCTGCGTCCACGAGCAGTTCATGACCGAGACGGCAAAATACGCTGACATCGTCCTGCCGGCGACGATGTTTCTCGAACACGATGACGTCTATCAGGGCGGCGGCCACCAGCACATCCTGTTTGGCCGCAAGCTGGTCGAGGCGCCGGGCGAATGCCGCAGCAATCACGACGTGCTCTGCGATCTCGCCAGGCGTGTGGGCGCGGTGCATGAGGGCTTCACCAAGACCCCCCGCGAACTTATCGACTGGACCCTGCAGCATTCGCACCGGCCCGGTTTGGAAAGGCTCGACGCGGAAAACTGGATTGATATTCAGCCCGACTTTGAAACCTCCCACAATCTCAAGCGCTTTGGCCATGCCGACGGCAAGTTCCACTTCAAGCCGGATTGGACGAAGGCCGCCCATTTCTCGCCCACTGGCCCGCTCGGCCCGGTGCGGGACATGCCGGAATTTCCCGACCACTGGGAGGCAATTGAAGAGGCAACGGCGGACTATCCCTTCCGCCTCGCCACCAGCCCGGCCCGCGCCTTCCTCAATTCCACCTTCAATGAGACGCCGTCCTCGCGCAAGCGCGAGGGCCGGCCCACGCTCTTCGTCCATCCGCTTGATCTGCAAGCGGCAGGCCTAGCCGATGGCGACAAGGTGAAGGTCGGCAGCGCCCGCGGCACCGTCACCCTCCATGCCAAGGCCCATGAGGGCCAAAGGCGGGGCGTGCTGATCGCCGAATCGATCTGGCCCAACGAGGCTTTTGAAGACGGGCAGGGGATCAATACCTTGACGGGCTGCGATCAGCCGGCGCCGGCCGCCGGCGGGGCCTTCCACGACAATCGCGTCTGGCTGCGCCGGGCCGGATAAACCGGGGATGAATGAAGGGTTCAGCCCCGGCTCAGCCTGGGCTGTGTAGGGTCAGGCCAAGTTCAACGCCTGATTTGACGGCCGTCCGGGGAAGCCCCGGATTTACCCTTAATTAATCTTTTGGAGTCCGCCCAAGTGCTTGAAAAGAATCATTTTCCGGGGGCCAGAATCGCTCCACCTTGCTTCCCATGAGAGATCCCAACACCCCGCAACCCCAAGTCTGGCTCCTGCTCATGGCCGCCTGTCTCGCTCTGGCAACGCTGGCCCCGGTAGCCGTTTTGGCCGGCTGATACAGTCCGTCTATCGGCAGACAGGCGCGGAATATCCGTCAGAATTTTTCCACCCATGGCCTGAGTTCCATCTCCCAGGTCCAGGCGCTCCGCGGTTGGCGCAGCACATGCAGGTAGTTGGCGGCGATGGCATCCGGATCAAGCAGCGAATCCGGATTGCCGGCCGGTTCACTGCGGCCGGCATTGCGGATGCCACCGTCGATGATGAAATGCGCGACGTGAATGCCCAGCGGCGCCAGTTCCCGGGCCATGCTTTGCGCCAGGCCCCGCAGCGCGAATTTGCCCATGGCGAAGGGCGCCGATTGCGCATAGCCCTTCACGCTTGCTGAGGCCCCGGTGAACAGGATGGCCCCATTACCCTGGGGCACCATGCGCTTCGCCGCCTCCTGGGCCACCAGAAAGCCGCCGAAGGCGCTGACTCTGAGTGCCGTTTCAACCTCTGCTGCATCGAGCGAGACGAAAGGCCCGCGGGCCCGGGCTGCCGCATTGTAAATAACCACATCCGGAGCCCCGGTCTTTGCCTCGACCTCATGGAAGAGGCGCTCGACCTGCTTGCCGTCTGCGGCATCGCAGGAAAACGCGGTTGCCCCGGTGCTCTTGCATAGAGGCGCAAGCTTTTCCGCATTGCGCGCCGCAAGCGCAACCTTGAATCCCTCGCGGGCGAAAAGCTGGGCCAGCGAGGCGCTGAGCCCGCTGCCGCTGCCGACAATCAATACTCTGGAATATTTCACTGTCATGGCGCCGGATACTCCTGATCGGCCCTAGGGCAGTTTGGCAATGCGCTCGGTCAGCAGGTCGAAGAACCCTTGCGCATTGACCGAGCGGCATACCGTGGCGTTGCGCTTCCGTTCGGTCACCCCCCACCAGTCAATCACCGTCATTCCCATTGTGAGTTCCGATTCGCACTCGATGCTGACATTCACCTCGCGGCTCTGGAAAAGTTCCGGCTTCAGAAGCCAGGCCATCACGCAGGGGTCATGCAGCGGGCCGCCGTCGGTGCCGTACTTCCGCTCGTCAAAGCGTTCAAAGAAATCGAGCAGGGCCGCAACCGCAGGCCCGCTTTTGTTTTTCAGAGAGCGGAATTTTTCCACGCGGGCGGCGCTGGTCAGCGCCTGATGGGTGCAGTCCAGCGGGATGAGCGTGATCGGAATGTCCGCCTCGAACACCACGCGCGCCGCCTGCGGATCGACGTAGATGTTGAATTCTCCCGCCGGCGTCACGTTGCCGCCCTCGAAAAAGCCGCCGCCCATGGCGACGATGCGCTTGATGCGCGAGGCGATCCGCGGTTCGCGCACCAGCGCCTGGGCAATATTGGTCATCGGGCCCAGCACGCAGAGGCAGACGGTTCCGGCCTCGCGCGACATCAGGGTCTCGATGATGAAATCCACCGCGTGCTGTTTCTGCAATGGGATGGTCGGCTCGGGCAGGACCGGGCCGTCAAGTCCGGTGCGCCCGTGCACATGCTCGGCCGTCACCAAGGGGCGCAGCATGGGCCGCACTGAGCCGGAAAACACCTTTGTGTCACGCCGCTCCGCCAGTTCGCAGATCTTGCGCGCGTTGATTTCGGTCAGGGCCAGCGGCACGTTGCCGGCCACCGCGGTGATGCCCAGGATGTCGAACTCCGGCGAGGCGAAGGCCAGCAGGATGGCAACGGCATCGTCCTGGCCGGGGTCCGTATCGATGATGATGGGCAGCGGTTTGGTCATTTGTTTCTCGCGATTGTGGATGTTGGCCGGGATGATAGGTGAGCCAAAAGGAAATGCAATGGTGCCGGGCCAGCATGGGACGGAAGCTGGAGGTCAGGTTGTGGCGCCGGCAATCTCTGGAAAGAACCGGGCCCGCATCCGCTCCAGATAGGCCATGAGCTTGGGCTGCGACCTGATGTAGGTGCCAAGTTCGGTGTTGAAGTAACTGGCACTGGCCGAAGCAAGGCTGCCAAATACAGTGGCGTCGGCACCACAGATATTATCGCCGAGAAGGTAGCTGTTGTCGCCCAGCAGCGACGCTACGCTGTTGACGTCGCCGATTCCGAGCTCAAGCCGTTCAGGCGCCGTATGGCGTCCCAGGCCCTGGGCTTTGAGCATCTTTCGCACCTTCTGCCGGACCATCATGCGGAGAACTGGGCGGATTGGGGCCGGAGCCATGTTGAAAAACTGGCGCGGGCCCTTTTCGAAATTTTCGTCGATCAGCCAGCGTTCATAGACGCTGAGGAAATAGAGATGCTCTTCCAACATTCTCTCGACCGTCCAGGCGAGCGCCAGCTTTTTGGCGTCATAGCCACCCGAGTAATCGATCTTGTACCTGGTCTCCAGATGCCGCCGTATGAAGTAGGAGTCGCCAAGAACCAAGCCATCGTCACTGATATAGGGCACCTTGCCCTTGGGCGCGCCGCTGAAAGTCATCAGCATTTCCCTGTATTCAAGTCCCGACATCTTCAGCAGGACATCGGCCTTGATGACAAACGGGCTGGGGTGCGGCAGGCCAAACATGGGCCCGGTAGTGTAAAGGGTGATCATGGTTGTTTCTCCTTGTGCCCGGTTCTGTTGTTGCCATGCGGCTATCCGCCTGCTGTTGGCGGTGCCATGTTAGCCAAAATCACGCGCCAAGCCGACTGCCATCTGCACTTGATTCCGATGCGGTGGAATGAACCGGGCCAGCGGCAGCTCGCGCCCTAGGTGAGTTGCCGCGCCACCATTGCCAGCGCCGTGGGATAGAGCTTGTGCTCCTCCGCCAGGACCCGCGCCGACAGTGTCTCTGCCGTGTCGCCGGCCAGCACCGGAACTTCCGCCCGGGCGATGACCGGGCCGCCATCCAGTTCGGCGGTCACATGATGAACCGAGCAGCCGTGCACCTTCGCGCCGTCGGCCAGGGCGCGTTGATGGGTATGGGTTCCCTTGTAGAGCGGCAGGAGCGAGGGATGGATGTTGATTATGCGCCCCGCCCAGGGCTCCAGCAGAACCGGCGTCATGATCCGCATGAAGCCGGCGCAGGCAATGAGATCCAGCCTCTGCGCCTGCAGATAGGCGTTGAGCGCGGCATCGAAGTCTTCCCGCGTCGCGTAGTCCTTGTGATTGATGACGTGCGTCGCAATGCCATGGTCTTTTGCAAACCGCAGTCCAGCCGCCTCGGCCCGGTTGGAGACCACACACACAATTTCAGCAGGGTAGGCCGGATCGCGCGCCGCTTCAACCAGGGCTGCCATGTTGGAGCCGCGGCCCGAGATCAGAACGCCGACGCGCTTGCGCTTCATTGCACTTTCAGGCTGCCGCTGGTTGCCACCTGGTCTTCCTTGCCTTTGCGCTTGCGAAGCGTGCCGAGGGTGACAACCTTTTCCCCCGCCTTCTTGAGTGCCGCCGCAACGGCCTTGGCATCGCCCGCCTTCACCACCACAATCATCCCGATGCCGCAGTTGAAGGTGCGCAGCATTTCGCGCTCCGGCGTCCCGCCGGTCTCCTGCAGCCAGCCGAATACCGGCAGGAACGGCACCGCATCGAGATTGATCTCCGCCACGCAAGCCTTCGGCAGGACGCGCGGGATGTTTTCAAGAAAGCCGCCGCCCGTGATGTGGGCCAGAGCCTTGATCGATTTGCTTTTCCGGAACACCTTCAACAGGGATTTCACATAAATCC
This sequence comes from uncultured Aestuariivirga sp., assembly GCA_964604435.1. GTDB lineage: Bacteria > Pseudomonadota > Alphaproteobacteria > Rhizobiales > Aestuariivirgaceae > Aestuariivirga. Next base: position 17,370 of record CAZRZB010000006.1, read on the forward strand.
GCGTCGGCGCCAGCAGGGCCTCGCCCAGGGTCTGGCCCTTGGCGAAAGGGGCAGGGGCGCCGTAACCCAGGCCGCTCATTTCAACGATCTTGCGGATCAGGGAATAGCCGTTGGAATGGGGGCCGGAAGAGGCCAGCCCGAGGATCACATCGCCGGGGCCCACATCCTTTGCCGGCAGAATCCGCTTGCGCTCCACCGCGCCAACGGCAAAGCCCGCGAGATCATAGTCCTTGCCGTGATACATGCCGGGCATCTCGGCCGTCTCGCCGCCGATGAGGCCGCAGCCCGCCTGTTTGCAGCCGTCGGCGATTCCGGCGATCACCGCGCGTGCCTGGGCCACGTCAAGTTTCCCCGTGGCGAAATAATCGAGAAAGAACAGCGGTTCGGCCCCTTGCACGATGAGGTCGTTCACCGACATGGCCACCAGATCGATGCCCACGCCATGGTGCAGGCCGGTGTCGATGGCTACCCGCAATTTGGTGCCGACCCCGTCATTGGCGGCCACCAGCACCGGATCCTTATAGCCGCAGGCCTTGAGGTCGAACAGTCCGCCAAAGCCGCCCAGCGCCGAATCAGCGCCTTTACGCCGGGTGGACTTCGCCAGGGGCTTGATGGCTTCCACCAGGGCGTTTCCGGCGCTGATATCGACCCCTGCGTCCGCATAGGTCACGCTGTTCCGTTGTGCTTGTTTGCCGTCGCTCATGCCGCTAGTTTGCCCTATTGTGTGTGCTAATGGGGCTCATAGCCCAGAGTGGCTTGCGAATAAAGCGCGATGGTGGGAAATCACCGGTGGAAATGGAGCGGTAGACGGCATGATCCTGCGAGGCGTGTGGCTGGTTATGATGGCCACGGTGATCATGCTTGGCGGGCCGGCTGGCGGCTTTGCGGCGGGGCCCGTCGAAACCAGCGTTTTTGCCGTCCAGGGGGTAGCTGCCGATGTCACCGACAAGGATGTGGCGACCGCCAAGGACAGGGCCCTCTTCGACGTGCAAATGAAGGCGATCGTCATGCTGGCCCAGCGGTTGGGCAATGAGACCTTTGCGGCTGAAATCGCCAAACTGGAACCAAAGGATGTGCTGCCCCTGCTGAAGTCCCTCTCCATCGAGGAGGAAGGCACCGCGCCCGGCCACTACATCGGGAAATTCACCGTCCGCTTCCTTCCGGACAAGGTCGCGGCGTTGTTTGCCAGTTACGGCGTCACCGTCGTTTCCGAACAGGCCACGCCGATGCTGGTGCTGCCCATCTGGAAGGCGCCGGAGGGCACCCAGCTATGGGAGGATAACCTGTGGCGCGCCGCCTGGCTCAACCTCCGCGCCGAACAGTCCCTGGTGCCGCTCATTGTTCCCATTGGCGATCTTGAGGATACGGCCGCCATCACCGCCCAGGACGTGCTCAATCTCGATCCGATAAAACTTGAGGCGCTGCGCCGCCGCTACGGCACCAGGACCATATTGGTAGCTATCGCCGAGCCTGCTGAAGGCAATGGCGTTCATGCGGTGATGAATGGGGAATCCGATCTCGGCAAGATGACCTTCGACAAAATCTATACCGCCGAACCGGCGACCTTGGAGGCCTCGGCGGCACTCGCCGCCTCGCGCTTCCATGCGGTCATGGTCGACAAATACAAGTCCGACAAGGCCAGGGCCAGTGATGGGCAGATGGATGCCGAAGCCGCGGTCTCGAGTTCAGTTCCCGTTTCGGTGCCTTTTTCCGGCCCGTCCGAGTGGAATGCCATCCGCTCGCGCATCCTGTCGGCTCCCGGCGTCATCGGCGTCGATGTCTCGACCCTGGCTGGCGATGGCGCGGTGATCAGGCTGATGTATGTTGGCGATCTATCGGAAGTGCAGGCCTCCATGCAGGTAATTGGGCTACAGCTCTCGCAGGTTGGGGGGGCTTGGGTCATCCAGGCCCATTTGTAGTCCCCATGAACCTGCCGAACATCATCACCATCGGACGCATTCTCCTGGTTCCGTTCACCGTGTGGCTCATCATCTCGGGCGAGTTTGCCATGGCTTTCACCGCTTTTGTGGTGGCAGGGGTGAGCGACGGCGTGGATGGCTTCATCGCGCGGAAATTCAATCAGCGTTCCGAACTGGGGGCCTATCTCGATCCGATCGCCGACAAGGCCCTGCTGGTATGCATCTACATCGCGCTGGGATTTCTCAAGTTCCTCCCCGCCTGGCTGGTCATTCTGGTGGTCACCCGCGATGTTCTGATTGTCGGCGCGGTCGTCCTCGCCTGGGTGCTGGACAAGCCCATGCCCATGGCGCCTTCGATGATGAGCAAGGTGAACACCGCTGGACAGATCATTCTGGCCGGCGTGGTCCTTGGCCTTCTGGGCTTGCAGGCCAGCCTGGACCCGCTGGTCTATACGGGCTTTGCCCTGGTGGCGGTTTTGACCTTTGGCTCCGGCGCATTATACATGCGCGACTGGCTGCGGCACATGGCCAATGGCAAGCAGGAGTGAGCCCACCCCATGACACTGCAAAAACAAGTTAGCTTCTGGATCGCGGCGCTTATCGCAGTCATTCTCTTGCTGTGGCTGCTCAGCCCGATTCTGCTGCCATTTATTGCCGGCCTCGTACTGGCCTATTTCCTCGACCCCGTGGCTGACGCGCTGGAGCGCCTTGGCCTGCCGCGCCTGCTTGCCACCGCGGCGATCCTTCTGCTCAGCATTCTGGCCCTCGTCCTGGTCGTGCTGCTGGTCGTCCCCATCCTTGGCGACCAGATCATGAAATTCGCCAGCGAGTTGCCCGCTCTGATGCAGTCTCTGCTGGATCGCTTCAATGATGTGGCCCCGCAATGGGTCAAGGATGCCATCGCAAGGTCCGGTACCGACATTCAGGGCTCGATTTCCACTATCGCCGGGAAAGCCGCCGGCTGGACCGCAACGCTCCTCGCCTCCATCTGGTCCGGCGGCATGGCCCTGGTCAACCTTCTCTCGCTTCTGGTCGTGACCCCGATCGTGGCTTTCTACCTGCTCGCCGACTGGGATCACCTGGTGGCCAAGGTGGATAGCTGGCTGCCCCGCGATCACGCCGGTGCTATCCGCGGAATATTCAGCGACATCAATGATGCGCTGGCGGGCTTTATCCGCGGGCAGGGAACCGTGTGCCTGCTGCTTGGCCTTTTCTATGCCATTGCGCTCACCGTCGCCGGATTGAAATTCGGCCTGGTGATCGGTCTGGTGGCGGGCCTTTTGAGTTTTATTCCCTACGTCGGCGCTCTTGTCGGCGGTCTTGTGGCGATTGGGGTGAGCCTGGTGCAGTTCTGGCCCGATGTGGCCAGCATTCTGCTTGTCCTCGGCGTCTTCATCGTGGGCCAGTTCATCGAAGGCAATTTCCTCTCGCCCAAGCTGGTTGGCGGCAGCATCGGCCTGCATCCCGTCTGGCTGATGTTTGCCCTGTTTGCCTTTGGCTATGTGTTCGGATTTGTCGGCCTCCTGCTCGCCGTTCCAATGGCGGCGGCGGCAGGCGTGCTCGTGCGCTTTGCCCTCAACCAGTATCTGAAGAGCAGACTCTATCGCGGCATTCCCCGGGAGTTGCCAACGCCCGCCAAGGCTCCGGAGCGCAAACGCGCCAAATGACCGGTCGTGGCCGACAACTCGTTTTGCAATTGCCCCACAGGCAAGCCCTGGGCCGCGATGATTTTCTGGTGGCGGAGTCCAATGCGGCGGCTGTAACCATGATCGATCACTGGCCCGATTGGCCGGCCCATGCCGCCATCATTGTGGGCCCCCCGGGAAGCGGCAAATCCCATCTGGTGGAAGTCTGGCGCCAGCGCTCGAAGGCGGCTCGGGTCGAGGCAGCCGAAGTGCGTGTTGAAACGGCGCCTGAGCTTTTGCGTTCCGGTGCCGTGGCGGTTGAGGACGCCGCCCCAGCGCTTGACGAACGTGGGCTTTTTCATCTTCTGAACCTGGCCCGGCAGCAGAACAGCAGCATTCTGCTGACCGCCCAGGCGAGGCCGGAACAGTGGAAAATAGCGTTGCCCGATCTTCTGTCGCGGCTGAAGGCCATACCGGTATTGGAGATCCTGCCGCCCGATGATGCCCTGTTGCGTGGTGTGCTTGTAAAATTGTTTTTCGATCGCCAGATAGCAGTTGATGAAGCAACCATCAGCTTCATGCTGACCCGGATGCCGCGGTCGCTGGGAGCGGCGCGCCTGCTGGTGGCTGAAATCGATCGCCGGGCACTTGAGGAAAGGGCCGAGGTGACCCGTTCTTTTGTGGCGAGGGTGCTGGCGGAATTTTCCGCTCCCGGCCTTTTTGGCGATGAGGACTAGCATTCCGTTTACCCACCGCCCATTCCGGGCTTTCACCAAGCTGTCATATAGGCCTATTATCCGTTGAACTTCGAGGACGTTCCAATGAACGACATGCCGCAAGCAGAAGCCGCCCAAGCCATTGGCATGGACAGCCCCCAGCGTTTTTTCAATCGCGAGCTGTCCTGGCTGGGCTTCAACATGCGGGTTCTGGAGGAGGCCCGCAACCGCAACCACCCCTTGCTGGAGCGCCTGCGCTTCCTTTCCATTTCCGGAAATAATCTCGATGAGTTTTTCATGGTCCGCGTGGCGGGCCTGGTGGGCCAGGTCCGCGCGCAGATGGTGGAAATCAGCCCCGATGGCCTGAACCCCGAAGAGCAGCTCGAGAAGATCCGCAAATTTGCCCAGGAGCTGATGGCCGAACAGGACCGGCGCTGGCTGCAGCTGAAAAGCGAACTGGCCGGGAACGGCATTACCATCGTGAGCGAGGAGCTCCTCACCGCCGATGAGCACAAGTGGCTCGATAACCGTTTCCTCGACCACATTCTTCCCATTGTCACCCCCATCGCCATCGATCCGGCCCACCCGTTTCCATTTGTGCTCAACCGGGGTTTCATCATCGCGCTCGAATTGAAGCGCCGCCGTGATGGCGGAATCATGAATGCGCTGCTGCCCATTCCGCCGCAGCTGGAGCGCTTCATCCGGTTGCCGGGGGCCAGCCCGAGATTCATTTCTCTCGAAAACATGCTGCGGGTCTTCCTGCCGAAACTATTCCCCGGCTACGATGTCCTTGGCCAGGGCCTGTTCCGCATCATCAGGGACAGCGATATCGAAATCGAGGAAGAGGCCGAGGACTTGGTGCGCGTGTTTGAAAGCGCCCTGAAGCGCCGCCGCCGCGGCGTGGTGATCCGCATGGAAGTGGATGCCGACTGCCCGGCGGGCCTCCGTTCCTTCATTGCCGACCAGTTGGACGTGAGCGAGGATGTGACGGTCACCTGCGAAGGTCTCGTCGGCTATTCCGACACCAAGCAGCTGATTCTTGACGAGCGGCCCGACCTGAAATTCGCCCCATACCTGGCCCGCTTTCCCGAACGCGTCCGCGACCACGGCGGCGATTGTTTCGCCGCGATCCGCCAGAAGGATTTCGTGGTGCACCACCCTTACGAGTCCTTCGATGTGGTGGTTCAGTTCATCCTGCAGGCGGCAAGCGACCCCAATGTGGTGGCAATCAAGCAGACGCTCTACCGCACCTCGAACAATTCGCCCGTCGTCGCGGCCCTTGCCAAGGCTGCCGAGGCGGGAAAGTCCGTCATGGCCCTGGTGGAACTCAAGGCCCGCTTCGACGAGGAGGCCAACATCCAGTGGGCCCGCGATTTGGAGCGCGCCGGCGTGCAGGTGGTTTTCGGCTTTATCGAGCTCAAGACCCATGCCAAGGTCTCCATGGTGGTGCGCCGCGAGGGTGCCAACATGCGCAGCTATGTCCATTATGGCACCGGCAACTACCACCCGATCACCGCCAAGGTCTATACGGACCTGTCCTTCTTCACCTGCGATCCGGCGCTGTGCCGCGATGCGGCCCGCCTCTTCAACTTCATTTCCGGCTACGCCCAGCCCGAAGACCTTGAAAAGATCGCGCTCTCGCCGATCAACCTGAAGACGCGCCTGCTGGAGCACATCGACGGCGAGATTGCCCACGCCAGGGCGGGAAGGCCCGCCCACATCTGGGGCAAGTTCAATTCCCTGGTCGATCCCGGCATCATCGATGCCCTGTACAGGGCAAGCCAGGCCGGCGTAAAAATCGATTTTGTGGTGCGCGGCATCTGCTGCCTGCGCCCCGGCGTGCCTGGCCTTTCCGACAACATCCGCGTGAAAAGCATTGTCGGGCGCTTTCTCGAACACTCGCGCATCATCTGTTTCGGCGCAGGCTACGGATTGCCCCACGCCAAGGCCCTGGTCTACATCGGTTCCGCCGACCTGATGCCGCGCAACCTGCACCGCCGCGTGGAGACCCTCATCCCGATCGAAAATCCCACCGTGCATGAGCAGATCCAGGACCAGATCATGGTGGTCAATTTCAAGGACAACCAGCAGAGCTGGAACATCCTGCCCGATGGCACGTCGCGGCGCGTCGTCCCGGGGCCGGATGAGGCGCCGTTCAATGCCCACGAATACTTCATGAACAATCCGTCTCTCTCTGGACGCGGCCGCTCGCTTAAAGCTAGTGTCGGGGACGAGGACGTGGCCTCCAAGAGAAAGACCAGGAACCGGAAGTGAGTTGGCACAAGGGCTTCAGAACTGAACCGCCAGCCTACCGGCCGGTAGCCGTGGTGGACATCGGCTCGAACTCGGTCCGTCTGGTAGTGTATGACGGCCTGCGCCGCTCGCCTACGCCGGTGTTCAACGAAAAAATCCTTTGCGGCCTCGGCAAGGGTGTGGCCATCACCGGAAAATTGGCCGACAGCGGCGTTGTCCGGGCGCTTGCCGCACTCCGGCGTTTTCGGGCGCTCAACAAGCAGATCGGCGTCAAGCAGGTTTTCGCCGTGGCAACCGCCGCCGCCCGTGAGGCCTCGAACGGCCAGGCGTTTATCGACGATGCCGAAGACGCCATCGGCGTAGGCATCAATATCCTCAGCGGCAAGGAAGAGGCGCGCTATGCGGCCTTGGGCGTGATCGCCGGCATTCCCGAGGCCGATGGCATCGTCGGCGACCTCGGTGGCGGCTCGCTTGAATTGATCGATGTGCAGGACGGCCGCTTGCGCGACGGCATCACCTTGCCGATCGGCCCCTTGCGCCTGATGGACATGTCCGGCAACTCGGTCAAGCGGGCCAGGGAAATTGTCGACGAATATCTGGAGAAGGCAACGCTTCTCGCCAACCTGAAGGGGCGCACCTTCTATGCCGTGGGCGGCACCTGGCGCAACCTGGCGCGGCTGCACATGGCGCAGAACAAGTATCCCCTCCATGTGCTGCATCATTATTCAATGACGCGGCAGCAGGCCTCCGCCGTTTCCGACCTCGTGGCGGGCCTCTCGCCGTCGACCCTTAAGGATGTGCGCGAGGTGTCCCGCAGCCGTTCCGATACCTTGCCCTATGGCGCCCTGGTCCTCGACCGGTTGCTGTCGAAGGGCAAGGCCACTGAAGTCGTGTCCTCGGTCTATGGGGTGCGCGAGGGCCTTCTCTATTCCAAGCTGCCCCGCCGCAAGATGCAGGCTGATGCGCTGCTCGCCTCTTGCTGGGATTTTGCCAGGCGCTATGCCCGCTCGCCAGAACATGAACTCGAGCTGTGCGACTGGACCGACCAGCTCTTCGGCGGCTCCGGCTTCAAGGAAACGGAAGTTGAAACGCGGCTGCGCTACGCCGCCTGCCTGCTTGCCGATATCGGCTGGCGGGCCCATCCCGATTACCGCGCCGAGCGGTCCCTGGGGATGATTTCGCAAGCCGCCTTTGTCGGCATTGATCATCCCGGCCGGGTCTTTCTGGCCCTCACCATTTTCTACCGCTATGAAGGCGAGGAGATGGGCGAAGGCCTGGTCCATCTGATCGATGACGCCCAGATGATGCGGGCCCATCTGCTGAGCTCCATCTTCCGCCTGGCCTATATCCTCTCGGCGGCCATGCCGGGCATGCTGCCGCGCATCGGCCTGAAAATGGTGGATGGAAAACTCCTGCAGCTCACCCTGCCGAAAAAACTGAAGGACCTGATGGGCGAGCGCGTGGAAAAACGTCTCGCCGGCCTCGCCTCGGAAATGGGCCGAGTCGCCAAGGTTGTCGTGGATTAGCCGCCAACCGGCGAAATCACCGCGCGCCCGTCCTTGAAGCCGATCATCGCCTTGCCGCGCTTCAGCTCCAATGCCAGGTTGCCGAAAACCTCGCGCCGCCAGCCATGCATCAGCGGCACGTCTGCGTCATCACTTTCGGCGATGGCTTCAATGTCAGAGGTATTGGCCAGGAGTTTCGGTGCCAGCCCCTCCCGTTCGCAGACGACCTTCAAGGCAAGCTTGAGTATTTCCGCCGCGGCTTGGGTTGACTCGGAAGTTTCCTCGCGGCCCCAGTTGGTGTGGGGCAGGGTAGCGGGATCGCGCGCCAGTCCTTCCTTCACCACCCGGATCAGGCTGTCGCCGATGCGCGAGGTGGACATGCCGCGCGGCAAGGCCCGCAACTGGCCCAGCGCCTCTTTCGTCTGCGGCATCTGGGTGGCGATTTCGGCCACCGCGTCATCCTTGACGATGCGCGAGCGCGGCACATTCTTTTCCTGCGCTTCCAATTCGCGCCAGCCCGCCACCGCAACGAGAACCGCCAGCTGTTTCTTTGACTTGAGCCGCACCTTGATGCGCTTCCAGGCATCCTGTGGCTCCGTCCGGTAGGTTTCGATGGCCATCAGGATATCCATTTCCTCGGCCAGCCATGGTTCCCGGCCATTGGCGTCGAGTTCATGCTGCAGCCGCTCGTAGACCGTGCGCAAATGCGTGACATCGGAAAGCGCGTAGGTCAATTGCTTCTCGGTCAGCGGCCGGCGCGACCAGTCGGTGAAGCGCGAGGATTTGTCGATCTGCGCCTTGGCCAGTTTGCGCACGATCGCCTCATAGCTCACCTGGTCGCCGAAACCGCAGACCATGGCGGCAATCTGCGTGTCGAAAATCGGATGCGGCACGGTGCCGGCAAGATGCACCATGATTTCCACGTCCTGGCGCGCCGCATGGAAGACCTTCAGCACCTTCTCATTGTTCATCAGGTCGAAGAAAGGCTTGAGGTCGATGCCCTCCGCCATCGGATCGATCAGGCCGTTGCTTTCGGCCCCGGCAATTTGAATGAGGCAGAGGTCCGGCCAATAGGTGGTCTCGCGCATGAATTCCGTGTCGACCGTAACAAATCTGTCATTTGCCAACGCCTTGCACAGCGCCGAAAGCGCCTTTGTATCTGTAATGAGGTCCATGGCCGCCACCTCGCCAGAGTCGAGCGGCCAGGTCAACCGCAACCCGCGCAATTTCGCAGAAATATATTTTAATGAAGGAATATCAATTGCTTATGAAAGTCTGCGCAAGCGGATTATGAAAACACCCGTTTGAAGATCGTGTCCACATGTTTGGTGTGGTAGCCGAGGTCGAACAGGGCCTTGAGCTCGGAATGGCTGAGAAGGGCCGAAACCTCCTTGTCCTTGCTGAGCAGGTCGAGGAAGTTGCCTTCGCCCCGCCACACCGGCATGGCGTTGCGCTGCACGGCGGCGTAGGAGGCTTCGCGGCTCATGCCTTTCTGGGTCAGGGCCAGCAGAATGCGCTGGGAATGAACCAGGCCGCCGAGCCGGTCCAGGTTGCGCAGCATGTTTTCCGGATAGACCAGCAGCTTGTCGATCACCCCGGTCAGCCGCTTGAGGGCAAAATCCAGATGCACCGTGGCATCGGGCCCGATGCCGCGTTCCACCGAGGAATGCGAAATATCCCGCTCATGCCAGAGGGCCACATTTTCAAGCGCCGGCACCGCCGCCGAACGCACCAGCCTTGCCAGGCCGGTAAGATTTTCGGTGAGCACCGGATTGCGCTTGTGGGGCATCGCCGAGGAACCCTTCTGCCCGGGAGAGAAATACTCCTCGACTTCAAGCACCTCGGTCCGCTGCAGATGCCGGATTTCCGTGGCCAGCCGCTCAATGCAACTGGCGACGACCGCAAGGACCGAGAAATACATGGCATGGCGGTCCCTTGGAATTACTTGGGTCGACACCGGCTCCGGCGAAAGCCCAAGTTTTCTGGCGACATATTCCTCTACGCTCGGATCGATGTTGGCGAAAGTTCCCACCGCGCCGGAAATCGCACAGGTGGAAACCTCCTGCCGCGCCGCAACCAGCCGCGCCCGGCAGCGGCTGAATTCGGCGTAGGAATAGGCCAGCTTCACCCCGAAGGTCGTGGGCTCCGCGTGAATGCCGTGGCTGCGTCCGATGCAGATCGAATCCTTGTGCTCCAGCGCCCGCCGCTTCAGCGCCGCCAGCAGGGCGTCGACATCGGCAATGAGCAGGTCGGCGGCCCGCACCAGCTGGATGTTGAAACAGGTATCCAGCACGTCCGACGAGGTCATGCCCTGGTGCACGAAGCGCGCCTCGGACCCCACGATTTCCGCAAGATGGGTGAGGAAGGCGATTACGTCATGCTTGGTTTCCGCCTCGATCGCATCGATGCGCGCCACATCGAAAATGGCGTCCTTGCCCATCGCCCAGATTTTCTTGGCCGCCGATTTCGGCACAATGCCGAGGTTGGCCATGGCGTCGGCCGCATGGGCCTCGATTTCGAACCAGATCCGGAAGCGCGTCTGCGGCTCCCAGATGGCGGTCATTTCAGGTCGTGAATAGCGCGGGATCATGGGCTACCTTTTCTTGTGGGAGGCGAGGGCAATTCAAAACGCCCGGAAGGTGATGATCGTTGTCGTGTCCTTGATTCCCGGAATGGGCTGCAGTTTCTCCGAAACGAAATGCCCGATGTCCTGGTCGTCCTCAAGGTAGAATTTCACCAGAAGGTCATAGGAACCTGCCGTCGAATAAATCTCCGAGGCTATTTCAGCATCGGCAATGGCCGTGGCCACCGCGTAGGATTTTCCCAATTCGCATTTGATTTGGACAAAGAAGGCTTTCATGGCGGGCTCACTGTTGCGGAGAAGGGATGGGTTTCGGCATAGGTGCCCTGGGACCACTTGTACCAGGCGAAGGCGGGGTCTTTGACATCGCCCCTGGCATCAAGGGCCAGGGGACCGAGTACCGTGTTCAGGGTGTTTCCGGCCCGCAGCCAGGTGCTGAGCTCGCGCCCGCCGAAACCGCGGGTCGCCGTGGCTGCCTGCGCAAAGGCCTGCACCGCCGCATAGGCGTGCAGCGTATAGCCTTCCGGGGTGTAGCCCGCCGCCTTGAAGGCCTCGGTCAGGGCCTGTGCCGCATTGAGTTTCTGTGCGTCCGGTGCAAAGGTCACCAAGGTGCCCTCGCCGGAGGTGCCCGAGGTGGCCCAGAACTGCTCCACCAGAAGCGGGTCGCCACCGGCCAGAATTGCCGAAGAGGCGAAGTCCCGCATCTGCCGGATGATGGTTCCCGCCTCGAAGGCTGATCCGCCGATGTAGATCAGCTCCACATTGGCGGCGAGCATCTTCTGCACCAGGTCATTATAGTCGTTGGCGCCGGGCTTGTAGCTCTCGCGCACCGTTTCGGTGACGCCGGCGCCGTTGAGCGCTTTCTTGAACTCGCTCGCAAGGCCGCTGCCGTAAACCGAACTGTCGTCGAGAATGGCAACGCTCTTGCCCGCATAGGCCTTGGCCACGGCGCGGCCTGCAAAGGCCCCTTGCGCATCGTCGCGCCCGCACACGCGGTGCACGTTCCAGCCGCCTTCCAGCGTGAATTTGGGATTGGTGGAGGAGGGGCTGATCATGATGACGCCGGCCGCCTCATAGATTTTCGCCGCCGCGCTGGACGAGCCTGAGCAATAGTGCCCCGCCACGAACTTCACCCCCTTGGCCACCAGCTGGTTGGCTACCGCCATGGCCTGCCGGGGGTCGCAGGCGTCATCGGCAACCTCCAGCACCAGCTGCTCGCCGTTAACCCCGCCGCTAAGGTTGATGTCGGCCACCGCCCGGCTCACGCCCTGGCGCAACTGTTCGCCGAGGGCCGCATATTGGCCCTTGAGCGGCCCCACCGTTGCGATGAGGACGTCGGCATGGGCTGAAGTGCCCAGGAAACTGAGCAGGGCAAATGCCAAACTGATTTTTGCGCGTACCGTCACGGAACCTCGTCAGTCGAAGCCCCTCGCGCCAGGCGGGGGATGGCTGCAACTATCGCCAGAAGTTGAGGCTTTCGCAATAAAAAACCCGCGCGAAATGTCTCGCGCGGGCCGGTGTCAAGAAAATCGCGGATTATTGGATTGATGGATCCTCGGCATAGGTGCCGTTCGCGAATTTGTACCAAACGTACTTGGCATCCTTGACGTCACCCTTCGCATCCAGGGCGAGTTCGCCCAGAACGGTCGGAACGACGTTGCCGGCGCGGAGCCATTCAGCAAGCTTCTTGTTGTCCTTGCCGCCTGTGGCGGTGACAGCCGCCGCATACATCTGGATCGCGGCATAGGTATAGAGCGTGTAGCCTTCCGGATCGTAGCCCTCGGCCTTGAACTTATCCACGACCGCCTTGGCAGCGGGGATCGCGCGGGGTTCAGGAGCGAAGGTGAAGATCATGCCACTGGCGGCTTCGCCGGCGATGGTCCAGAACTCGGCGTTGTTCATCGAGTCGCCGGACAGCATCTGGGCAGCAAGGCCCTGTTCGCGCATTTGCTTCAGGATGAGGGCGCCTTCCGTGTGATAGCCGCCGATATAGACAGCATCGATGGTTGCGTCTTTCATCTTCGAAACAAGTGCTGAATAGTCCTTTTCACCCGGGTTGAAGGATTCGTTCAGGACTTCCGTCAGGCCGCCGGCATTCATTGCCTTGCGGGTTTCGTCTGCCAGGCCCTTGCCGTAAGCCGACTTGTCGTCAATGACGGCGACGCGCTTGCCAGCAAATGTCTTGGCCATATAGGCGCCCGCAACCTTGCCCTGGGCATCGTCACGTCCGCAAACGCGGCCGACGTTCCAGCCGCCCTCGTCGGTGAAGACGGGGTTTGTCGAAGCCGGCGAGATCTGCAGAATGCCTTCTTCCTCATAAACCTTGGAGGCGGGAATGGAGGAACCCGAGCACAGGTGGCCGGCCACGAAGACCACGCCCTTGGAGGCCATCTGGTTGGCCGTGGCAACAGCCTGCTTTGGATCGCAAGCGTCATCGCCGATTTCGAGCACCAGCTTTTCGCCAAGCACGCCGCCAGCGGCGTTGATGTCGGCAACGGCCATTTCGGCGCCGCGCTTGTATTGTTCGCCCAGGGCTGCAAGCTGGCCGGTGATCGGGCCAACGGTTGCAATCGTGATATCGGCAAGCGCCGTTGTGGCGCTCAGGGCGGCGGCAAAGCTCAGTGCAATGCCTGATAGGATAAATTTCTTCATAAAGTCGTCTCCCTTGTTCTTTCTGACTTAGGTGTCTTTCGGGGTTAGCATCCCCCCTTGACGCCTATACTTGCTCAAAGGGGCATGATTGGGAAGGGAAATCAGATTTTCCCGAGCCAAATTCTGGATATTATGGTGACTTTGACCTCCAGGTCAGCAGTCCTGACCTTTCATAAAGCCATGGATATTGCGTGATCATTTGGTTAACACGCTTGAGACGGTAGCCCAATGTGGCAAAAGCCATCAGGATGAGGGTGTGGGCGAGGAACTGGGAGGCTGAGAAAAGCTCATGCTCGTAAAGCGCGAAGTGCAGGAACCGGACCCCGGCGCCAAGCGGAATCATGTAGAGCAACAGCAGGTGGAGAGGGCGCCATTCCTTGGCCAGTGTCCGCCCCGCCAGGAATGCCGCGCCGCCGCCGAGTATCAAGGTAAGCAGTACGAAGACCCCGATGCTGCCTTCGAAAATAAGCGACATGGTCAATGGCCTCCTTCAAGGTAAGCCGCACGGACTTCCGGGCGCGACAGCAATTCCTGGCCGGTTCCCGTCAAGGTAATGGCGCCATTCACCATGACATAAGCCCGGTGTGCCAGCCGCAAGGCGTGGAAGGCATTTTGCTCGACGAGGAATACCGTGAGGCCTTCCGTTTCGTTCAATTGCCGGATCGTCGCGAAAATCTGCTTGACGATGAGGGGCGCCAGTCCAAGCGAGGGTTCATCCAGCAGCAGCAGGCGCGGCCTCGCCATCAGCGCCCGGCCGATGGCCAGCATCTGCTGTTCGCCGCCCGAAAGCGTTCCGCCGCGTTGCCCCTGCCGTTTCTCGAGGATGGGAAACATCTTGAAAATGCGTTCGGCATCGCCGCTGAAATAGCTGGGGTCGGTGACCGTGGCGCCCATCTGCAGGTTTTCCAGAACCGTCATCCGCGGGAAGATGCGCCGGCCCTCCGGCGATTGGGCAATGCCCAAGCGGATGATTTGATGGGTCGGCATCTGGGTGATGTCTTTGCCGTCGAAGGTAATGCGGCCAGTGCGCGCCCGCGGGCTGCCGCAGATCGTCATCATCAGCGTGGATTTTCCAGCCCCATTGGAGCCGATGAGGGTAACGATTTCGCCCTGCTTTACATCAATGTCGATGCCCTTGAGCGCCTGGATCTTCCCATAGAAGGCCTGCACGCCGCGCGCCGTGAGGAGAGCTTCGGTCATTTCCGGCTCCTGGGTTTCTTTGCCGGAGTTTTTTTCGCCGGAACCTTTTTCGCCACGGTTTTGCGGGGCGCTATCTCCAGGACCTCGGGTGCCACGTCGGCAGCTTCGACTTCGTCATCGACACCAAGATAGGCACGAATGACCGCAGGGTCGCTGCGCACCTCCGCAGGCGTGCCGTCGGAAATCTTCTGGCCATAGTCCAGCACCACGATATGGTCCGAAATTCCCATCACCACGCTCATGTCGTGTTCGATAAGCAATACGGCGATGCCGTGGTCCTTGCGGATGCCGAGCAGCAGCTTGTTGAGCTCCTCGGATTCGCGCGGGTTAAGGCCGGCGGCCGGCTCATCCAGGCACAGCAGGCATGGCTCGGTGCACATGGCACGGGCAATTTCCAGGCGGCGCTGGTCGCCATAGGGCAGATCGCCCGCCGGATCATCGGCCCGCTCCGTCAGGTTGATTTTCTGCAGCCAGTATTTTGCTTTCTCGATGGCCTGGTTTTCAGCCTTCTTGTAATGCGAGCTGCCAACAATCCCGCCGATGGTAAAGCCCGATGCGAGCATCAGCGTATTGTGCTGGGCAACCATCAGGTTCTCCAGAACCGTCATGCCGGAGAACAGGCGGATGTTCTGGAAGGTGCGCGCCACCTTCGCGTGGCGGGTAATCAGGTAGTCATCCATGCGTTCCAGCAGGAACTCCTGGCCGCCGGGATGGCGCAGCTGGATCATTCCTTCCGAAGGTTTGTAGAAGCCCGTAATGCAATTGAACACCGTGGTTTTCCCCGCCCCGTTCGGGCCGATGAGGGCGGTGATTTCTCCCGGTGCGGCACTGAATGTAAGTCCGGAAATCGCCGTCAGACCGCCAAAGCGCATGGTGAGCTGCTCAACGTGGAGCACTGCATTCTTGTCCCGGCCGCGCATCAGCCATGCCCCTGCGAAACAAAATCGCCTGACACGGATTTCCTCTCCTTGAGGAACACTGTAGGATTGCGCCGCGTGACGAAGCCCCGCGGCCTGAAGCGCATCATCAGCACCATGGCAAGGCCCACCGCCAGCATGCGGAACTGGATGGGATCGGTGCCGTCCGGCAGCACCGCCTTGAGAAAGTTCATTTCGCGGAACAGCTCGAATGAGCCCATGATCGCAACGGCCGCAAACACAATGCCGATTTGCGAGCCAAGGCCGCCGAGCACGACAATGGCGAGAATGATTGCCGATTCAAGGTAAACGAAGGATTCAGGCGACACAAACCCCTGCCTTGCGGCAAAGAAGCTGCCCGCAAACCCGCCAAACATGGCGCCGATTGCAAAGGCTGTAAGCTTGGTGTTTGTCGTGTTGATGCCAAGCGAGCGGCAGGCGATTTCGTCCTCGCGCAGCGCCTCCCAGGCGCGTCCGATCGGCAAGCGGCGCAGCCGGTTGGTCACCGCATAGGTGAGCAGGGCGAGGGCGAGGATGACATAATAAAGAAAGATGTAAAAGTGGATGCGGTTGTATTCAAGGCCGAAGAAATCGGCAAAGCTGCCCTCCTGGTCCTTGAACGGCAGGCCGAAGAAGGTGGCCTTGGGAACATTGATGCCCTGCGGACCATTGGTGAAGGAAAACCAGTTCACCAGGACAAGCCGGATGATTTCACCAAATGCCAGGGTGACAATGGCAAGATAGTCTCCGCGCAGGCGCAACACCGGAAATCCGAGAATGACGCCCCAGGTCGCGGCCAGCAGCCCGGCCAGCGGCAGCGTGATGTAAAACGCCCACGGCACCATGCCGGTGCCAAACCACTCCGGCAGATAAACCGTGGAGAGCAGCGCATAGGCATAGGCGCCGACGGCATAGAAGGCCACATAGCCCAGATCGAGCAGCCCGGCGAGGCCGACCACGATGTTCAATCCCCACGCCAGCATGACATAGGTGAGAATATAGATCGCCAGGTCGATCGAGCGCTTGTCCCCCCAGGTGAGGACCGGAAACAGGATGGCTAAGACCAGCATGGCGGGCGCCACATACTTTCCGATCCAGCTCAGTTCGGCGAACCTTGAAGCAGGGGACTTGGCCTTTGGCGATGGTGCACGGTTCCATACAAAAAGGTGAAACAGCAGCCGGCCCAGAACGACAATTGCAACCAAGGCCAGCACCAGCGGCCAGCGGCTGGTCAGAATCAGCGTGCCCTGATTCATCGTCGTCTTGAAGGTGACGATTGGCGTGAGGATAAGCAGCGCCAAGGCTCCGCTCCCCGCCACGTCCTTGCCGATGGCCAGCCAGTCGTATTCGGATTTTATTTTTTCCAGCTCGGCCATGGCCTAGACTTTCTCCACTTCAGGTTTGCCAAGCAAGCCTTGCGGCAGGAAAATGAGCACGATGGCAAGTACCGTGAAGGCCGCCACATCCTTGTACTCGACGGTGAAGTAGGCCGACCACATGACTTCAATGAGGCCGATCACCAGGCCGCCAAGCATGGCCCCCGGAATTGAGCCGATGCCGCCAAGCACTGCGGCCGTAAATGCCTTGATGCCGGCCAGGAAGCCCACGAAGAAATCGGTCACGCCGTAGTAGAGGAAGAACAGCATGCCGGCGAAAGCCGCAAGGCAGGCGCCCATGATGAAGGTGATCGAGATGGTGCGGTCGACGTCAATGCCGAGGAGGGCGGACATTTTCATGTCCTGTTCGCATGAGCGTTGCGCCCGGCCCAGGCTGGTGCGCTGGATAAGCGTGGTAAATACCGCCATCAGGACCAATGTGGAGACGATGATGATGATTTGCATGTTGGAGAGCTTGACGATGAACTCGCCATGGTCGGTCACCCGCCTGGCTATCTCGTAACTTCCGGTAATCACGGGCTGAATGGGCTTTGGCCGCCCTTCCTGGGCAATGCGCACGAATTCCTGCAGGACGATGGACATGCCGATGGCTGAAATCAGTGGGGCAAGCCGGAACGAGCCGCGCAGCGGCTTGTAGGCCAACCGCTCGATCGACCAATTATAGGCCGAGGCGATGATCATGGCGATGACCACCACCAGCGCCAGTGCCAGAATGATCAGGAATAAGCCGTGCCCGCCCGTCAGTCCCAGCGCCAGCACAACGATGAAGGCCACTACGCTGCCCACCATGAACACGTCGCCATGGGCAAAGTTGATCATGCCGATAATGCCGTAAACCATCGTATAGCCGATGGCGATGAGACCGTAGATGGAACCGAGTGTGACGCCGTTTATGAGCTGCTGGAGAAAATACTCCATTGCCCCCCCTGTAATTGTCTGCCCCGTTCGCAGCGCATAGGACGGCTGCGTTTTTCAGCGTCTCTGGTAGCGGCTTCCAAAATCTAATACAAGGGTGAATTGCAAATTGAATTTGTCTTTAAATACATATGCTTCCAATAGTCCTAGGGGCGCCCAACATTGCCCCAGGGCAAAAACGTCGCTGGAAGAAGCGCACAAAAATTGTGCAAAATTAAGAGCTTGGAACCCGCTCCTGCGGCCTCATGTGAAGTGGCTCAGGAGTCGTTAGCCTTTCCACAGAATTCCTCCTTGACGCTATATCGATTTGATATATATACCACTCCTATATCGCTTTGCCATATATCGGATTGTCATAATCATGAACGTACGCACCCTCTGCCTGGGCATTCTATCCCTGAAGGAATCCTCCGGCTACGAGATCAAGAAGAATGTTGAGGAGGGCCTGTTCAGTCATTTCATCGAAGCCAGCTTTGGCTCGATTTACCCGGCCCTCACCCAGCTTGCCGGGGAAGGCTATGTCACTGTCCGCGAGGAAGAGCAGACCGGCAAGCCCGACAAGAAGGTTTATGCGATAACCGGTGCCGGGCGGGCGGCGCTGGCCAAGGCCATCTCGGTGGCCCCCGCCAAGGACAAGTACAAGTCGGAATTCCTCTTTCAGATGCTGCTGCAGGATCACCTGCCGCCGGAGATGATACTTCTGGCCATCGACAAGCAGCTGAATGATCTTAAGGAGGATCTCGGGCGTATCGCCGAATGCGGCCGCCAGGCGCCCATCGGCCACGGCTCGCATTTCGTTGCCGACTACGGCAATGCGGTGTTGACAGCCGGTGTCAAATGTCTGGAGCAAAAACGCACCGAGGTCCTGCAGCAGATGGCTGCCCGGGCCGCCGAGTAATTCTGGAGAAGATGCACCATGCGTAAGTCATATATCTGGGCCACCGCCATCACCATCGGATTGGGACTGTGGATGGCCTCACCTTATCTGACCGGCGCATCGACGTCGGAGCAGGCCGCCCCCGAGGCCGCGGCCCCCGAGAAGCTGTTCAAGGTGCGGGTGAAAGCCTTCACCGCGGTGCCGCGCGTGGCCGTGGTCACCGCCAACGGCGTCACCGCCGCCTCAAAGCGCGTTGACGCCCGCGCCCGCACCAGCGGCACGGTCATGGAAACCCTGTTTGAGCAAGGCCGGAGCGTCAAGGCAGGCGATGTGCTGTGCCGGCTGGACATGGCCAGCCGCGAGTCTGATCTTGCCCAGGCCAGGGCTTCCTTGGCCAGCGCCCAGCGCGATTTCAACGCCACCGAAAGGCTGGTGAAGGACTCCTATGCCTCCCAAGCAAAGTTGTGGTCCGACAAGGCAAGACTCGATGCCGCCCAGGCCGCACTGAGCCGTATTGCGACCGATATCGGCTATCTCGACATCAAGGCGTCGGCCGATGGCGTGCTGATCGAGAAGCCCGCCGAGGCCGGAACGCTTCTTGCGGTCGGCGGCCTCTGCGCCACCGTCAGCAAGCTCGATCCGCTGCGCGTCGCGGTACAGGTCAGCGAAACCTATATTCCCTACGTCGTTGAAGGCATGACCGCGAAGGCCAGGCTTGCCACCGGCGAGGAAGTGGACGGCAAGGTACGCTTTATTTCCAAGACCGCCGATCTCGCAACCCGCACCTTCAAGGTGGAGCTTGAGGTCGCCAATCCGGGCGAGCGCATGCGCGAAGGGGTGACCACCGAGGTTTCCGTCGGCCTGCCGCCCCAGCTTGCCCAGAAGTTGCCGGGTTCGGCGCTCATCCTCAATGATGCCGGAAAATTCGGCGTGCGTGTTCTGAATGCCGACGACACTACCCAGTTCATGCCGGTGCAGGTCATCGCCCAGGATGTCGACGGCATGTGGGTCACCGGGCTTGCCAACAAGGTGAACATCGTCGTGCTCGGCCAGGACTATGTCAGGGACGGCGAAAAGGTTGAGCCTGTGGTTGAAACCGCCGGGACCGGCCAATGACCGGCTGGCTGGATACGATACTGCGGAGGCCGCGGGCTGTTCTTTCGGCCATGCTGGTGCTCGTCGTGGCGGGGCTGATTGCCTACCTGACCATTCCGAAGGAAAGCAATCCGGACATCACCATCCCCACCTTCTTTGTCTCCACCAGTGTTCCGGGCATTTCCCCCCAGGACGCCGAACGCCTGCTGGTCAAACCCATCGAGGTTAAATTGCGCGGCCTGGAGGGTCTGAAGCAGCTCACCGCCTATGCCACCGAAGGCCGTGGCGGCCTGATTGTGGAATTTGAAACGGACGTGAACATCGAGAAGGCCTCGCGCGATGTCCGCCAGAAGGTCGACGAGGCCAAGCCCGATCTGCCTGAGGATGCCAGCACGCCTGCCGTGAATGAAATCAATCTGAGCCTGCAGCCCACCGTTCTGGTTGCCGTTTCGGGCGATGTGCCTGAGCGCACCCTGGAGGCGCGCGCCAAGGACTTGCAGGATGCCCTGCAGCGCATCCCCACCGTTCTTTCCGCCGACCTGCATGGCAAGCGCGACGAAGTCCTGGAAATCATCGTCGACAAGCAGAAGCTTGAAGGCTATGGCCTGGGACCTGCCGACATCTACAACATCGTCTCGCGCAACAATCTGCTGGTGGCTGCCGGGTCGTCCGATGGTGGCACCGGCCGTTTCAACGTGAAGGTGCCGGGCCTGATCCAGTCACCCGCCGACCTGTTTGACTTGCCGGTCAAGAGTTTCCAGGGCACCGTGGTGACCTTGAAGGACGTGGCCGAAGTGCGCCGTTCGTTCCAGGACCGCAGCGACTACGCGCTCTACAATGGCCGCCCGGCGATCACCATCAATGTCGTCAAGCGCCAGGGCACCAACATCATCGAAACGAATGCCGAAGTGAAGCGCGTCACCGAGGAAATGGTGAAAACCTGGCCCAGCGCCATGCATGTGGATTATGCGCTTGACCAGTCCAACACCATCAAGGACGTCCTCCAGTCGCTGCAGGACGGCGTCATCCTGGCCATCCTGCTGGTGATGATCCTGGTGGTGGCGGCCCTTGGGGTGCGCTCAGGCATCCTGGTGGGAGTTTCAATTCCCACCTCCTTCCTCATCGCCTTCTTCATCATTTCGATGATGGGCTACACCCTGAACATCATGATCATGTTCGGCCTTATCCTCTCCGTGGGCATTCTGGTCGACGGGGCCATCGTCCTGTCGGAATACGCCGACCGGAAAATGGCCGAAGGCCTGGTGCCGAAGGAAGCCTACATCGCCGCCGCCAAGCGCATGTTCTGGCCCATCGTCTCGTCGATGGCCACCACCATCGCCGCCTTTGTTCCGCTGCTCTTTGCCCCCGGCATTGCCGGCAAGTTCATGAGCTATCTGCCGGTTACCGTGATCATCGTGCTCACGGCCTCGTTGCTGACCGCCATGGTCTTTGTCCCGGCCGTCGGCTTCTTCATCGGCCGGACCGACAAGGAAACCGTGGAGCAGTTCGGCCACTTCGCCGACGACGAGCACGCGGACTTCCGCAAGATGAAAGGTCTCATTGGCCTCTATCTCCGCTTTATCGAACGCATCATCCGCCATCCCATCTTGGTGGGTCTTGCCGTGTTGACGCTCATGGGCGGCATCGTGGCAACCTATGTCACCCACCCCACCGGGGTTGAGTTCTTCGTCGACACCGAGCCGGAACAGGTCAACGTCTATGTCCGGGCCCGCGGCAACCTGGGCGTTGCCCAGCAATTGGCGCTGGCCCGCGAAGTCGAAGCGCGCGTCGTCAAGGTTGACGGCATCAAGACCTACGCCACGACCGCCGGCAAGGCCGGAAGCGGCGGTGTCTTCGGCAACCAGGACGTTCCGGCCGACGTTGTCGGCACCATCCAGTTGGAGCTCAATCCGGTTGGCCGCCGCAAGCCTTGGAAAGAACTGAACAGGGACCTTGATGCGGCCGTGGCTGGCATGCCCGGAATTATTGTGGAGGTGCGCCCGCTGGAGGGCGGGCCCCAGTCCGGCAAGGACATCCGGCTGCAAATCACCTCCATGGATCGTGACGCGGCCTTCGCCGCGGCCCGCAAGATCGAGGCCCACATGGCAAACGGCATGCAGGGCATCACTGATATTGACGACGACCTGCCATTGCCGGGCTATGACTGGACCCTGACGGTCGACCGCGAAAAGGCCGGCCGCTTCGGCGCCGACATTGCCTCGGCTGGCACCCTTGTGCAGCTTGCCACGACGGGCGCGAAGGTTGGCTCCTACCGCCCCGATGACAGCAAGGACGAAATCGACATCCGCGTGCGCCTGCCGGAGAACGAACGCTCGATCACCGCGATCAGCGATCTCAAGCTGGCCACCGCTGCCGGCCTTGTTCCCATGTCGAATTTCCTGAAGTCCGGTGTGGAGCCGCTGGTCAACATTCTTTACCGCCTTGACGGTGTTCCCTCCATCTTCGTCAAGGGCAACGTAGCGCCGGGCTATTTTGCCAATGAGAAGATAGAGGAATTGGACAAGTGGATCGGCCAGCAGAAGTGGCCGCCGGAAGTGAAATTCAAGTTCCGCGGCAATGACGAGGACCAGAACAAGTTCGGCAGCTTCCTGGTCAAGGCGATGATTGCCTCGGTGTTCATGATCTTCATGATCCTGATCGTCCAGTACAACAGCTTCTACCATGTGCTGATCACCCTTTCGACGGTGATCATGTCAACCGTCGGCGTGATGCTCGGCATGCTGGTCACCGGCCAGTATTTCTCGATGATCATGACCGGCACCGGCGTGATCGCCCTGATCGGCGTTGTGGTGAGCCACTCCATCGTGCTCATTGATACCTACCACCGGCTGCTCGAGGCGGGCCAGGACGGCATTGAAGCAGCCATCCGCACCTGCGCCCAGCGCATGCGGCCGGTGCTGCTCACCTCCATCACCGCCATGCTTGGCCTGCTGCCCCTGGTGTTTGAGCTCAACGTCAACTTCTTCACCCGCCATATCGCGGTTGGCAGCGTGACCAGCGCCTGGTGGGTTCACCTCTCAACCGCCATGGTCTTCGGCCTGCTGCTGGCAACCGTCCTGACCCTGATCCTGACGCCGGTGCTCCTCGCGGCCCCCCATGTGTTCCGCGAGGCCCGGATGGCAAGGCTGGAGCGCCAGAAGCCCGCCATGACGGTGAATGCCGCAACAGCCGGCGCGAAAAAGCCCATCGCCGGCAACGCGCCGATGAAGCAGGCGGCGGAGTAGGGCCCTCATCCGGCCTTCGGCCACCTTCTCCCATTCTTCGAACGGGAGAAGGCTCATCCGTTTATCGCCTTCTCCCGTGCTCTTGCATGGGAGAAGGTGCCCGACAGGGCGGATGAGGGCTCTTCAGCGGTGCAATCTACTCCAGGCTCGCAAACGCCTGCGCCAGTCTCGCCAGGGCCTTTTCGATATCCGCTTCGCTGGCGGCGAAGGAAAGCCTGATCGAGGTGGCCGCGCCGAAGGCCGTGCCCGGAACCGTGGCCACCCCATGGCTTTCCAGCAGCCAGTCGCACAGCGCTTCCGGCGTGTCTATCAGGTGATTGCCCGCCTTCTTGCCCAGCGCTGCCGAGACATCGGGAAGCGCGTAGAAGGTCGCCGGAATGGACGCGATCCTCAGCCCCTTCATCTGCCGTAACCCGGCAACCACCATGTCGCGCCGCTTCTTGTAGCGCAGCCGCATGGCCTCCACCTGATCGCGCGGCCCCTCCAGTGCTGCAATGGCGGCGCGCTGGACAAACTGGTTTGCCCCCGCGGTGATCGTGCTTTGGATGCGGCTCATCGCTTTGCTGATCGGCTCGGGGGCAGCCGTGTAACCCAGCCGCCAGCCGGTCATGGCGAAGCCCTTGGAGAAGCCGTTCACCGTGATGGTACGTTCACGCATGCCGGGAAGTGCCCCGATCGAGGCCATCGCTCCTTCGAAAATGATGTATTCATAGATCTCGTCGGAGAGCACCATCATCTTCGGATGGGCCCGGACGATTGCGGCGATTTCCTCGAGTTCGGGGCGCGTCCATACCGCACCGCTCGGATTGCACGGCGAATTGAGAATGAGCAGCTTGGTGCGCGGCGTCACCGCCGCGGCAATGCGCCCCGCCGGCACCTTGTAGCTCTCGCTGATGCCGGCATGGAGCACCACCGGCGTGCCGCGGGCAAAACGCACCGTGGTCTCGTAGGACACCCAGAAGGGCGCCAGCATGATCGCCTCGTCGCCCTCATCGATGATCGACAGTATCGCATTGGCAATGGCCTGCTTGGCCCCGTTGGTGAGGACGATTTCGGCGGCCGAGTAATCGAGCTGGTTTTCCTCCCGGAGTTTCTTCGAAACCGCCGCCCGCAGCTCCGGAATGCCCGGTGCCGGCGCATAATGGGTAAAGCCTGCCTTCATGGCGGCGATGGCCGCCTGCTGGATGTTGTCGGGCGTGTCGAAATCCGGCTCACCCACCGTGAGGCTCACCACATCATGGCCTTTGGCGCGGAGGTCGCGGGATTTCTGCGCCATGCGGATGATGGCGCCCTCATCGGCGGCCGAACTGCGGGCAACCAGCAGGGAGGCGGGATCAAATTTTTCCATGGCGAACCATATGCCACGCCACTCTTGCCGCGTCGAGGCATCGCGGGCATAAGGGCGCCATGAAAAATGTGGGTCTGGTGATTTGCGTGTTCGCGTTGCTCGGCGGTTGTACCGCGAAACCCGAGTTCAGTGTCAACCGGGGGCCGGCTGCCGTGCAGACAGGCGCGCGCTCGGAGCCGGTTTACTACAATGGCAAGACCTACCAGCTCGATTATACTTACACCGAAGCACAGGGTGTCTTTGACATGAAGATTTCCGGCCTCAGCCCCCGCCAGCAGCAGGACGCCATCAATATCGCCATCTCGTCGCTCGGCTATTTTGCCTGCCCCGATGGCCAGCGCGGACGGATCAAGGGCATGCCGATCTATGTCAACCGCAAATGGAGCCTCTTCGCCCAGTGCGGCGTGGCCTGATCACTTACCCGAACCGGCGGTCGATCCAGTCGCGTGTGCGGAAATAACGCCCCACGTACGGCAGGAACCAGGTTGAGCCGTTGTAAAGCGGATGATCGGGAAACTCCGGCCGGTCGAAGGTGGACACCCGGTTGGCTTTGCCCGCCACCTTGCGCGCCGTCTGCTGGCCCAGATAGGTCATCATGGCAATGCCGGAACCGTTGCAGCCCAAGGCGTAGTGCAGATTGTCGAACTTGCCCATGTGGGGCATTTCATCCAGGGTGAAGGCCACGTTGCCGGTCCAGGCATGGGTGATCTTGACGCCCTTCAGCTGCGGGAAGCGGTCGGTCATGAACTGGTAGAGAATGGGTGCGGTCTCGACCGGGTCCGTGTGGCCGAACTTGGCACGGCCCCCGAAAATCAGCCGCTTCCGGTCCGGCGCCATGCGGTAGTAGGTGAGCACCCGCCGCGTATCGGAGAAGGAGCGGTTCTTGGGACTGAGCGAAGCCGCCAAGTCGGGCGGAAGCTCTTCCGTGGCAATAATGTAGGAGCCCACCGGCACCACCCGCCGCTTGAGCTGCGGGGTGATGTCGCCCGTATAGCCGTTGGTGGCGATGATCACGTCGCCGGCGGTGATGGTTCCGCGCGGCGTTTCCACCGCCCAGCCCGTGGCCGTTTGCGTGAGCTTGGTAACCGGCGTCTTTGAGGCGATCTTCACGCCGCGCTTCTGGCACAGCTCCAGAAGGCCCTTGAAGAACAGGGCAGGGTGCAGGTGCGCCGCGCGCCCCACCACCATGCCGCCGCGGTAATAGTCCGAGCCGATTTCCTCGCGCTGGCGCTCTTCCGGCACCAGGTAGCAATCGGATTTTGCCGCCGCGTTGAGGGTCTCAACCTTCTTGGCCATGTCTTTATAATGGCTCTTGCACCAGGCCCCGAGGAAATATCCGGCCTTATTCCAGCCGCAGTCGATTTTCTCTTTCGCGATGAGATCTTCGATCAGGCCGAAGGCATCCGCCGCATCGGCCAGGAAGGGGGCCGCCTCATCGGCCGGCATCGGCTTGGACATGTAGCGTTTGCCCACGTTCACCCCGCCGGAAACCATCCCGCCGTTGCGGCTTGAAGCGCCGAACCCCGGTTCGTTGGCATCGAGGATCAGGCATTCCAGTCCCAGCGCGGCAAGCTCGAGCCCCGCCGACAATCCCGCATAGCCGGCGCCGACAATCACCACCCGGGTTTCCCGCGGCAGGGCAATCTCGGGCAGGGCGGCGGGCTCATAGGCCTCCCACCAGAACGGTTTGGCCTTGAAGTCCTTGTGAAAAATCTCTTTGTTCATGACCGAATCCTAGGTGGAGTGCCATATTAAAGACAAGCGGCTCCGCTGCAATGCTGCCCGCCGGGGCTGGGGCTTGACACGGTCTCACGTTCTTATGCTTTGCCTGGCCGTTGATAATGTTTTAGCCTTCGGCCTTGAGTCCGGTTTTGGGGATATGACGTGATGCGTATTCGGCTTTTCGTGACAGCTCTTGTCCTTGGCTTTCTTGCCTTTTCCAGCACGGGCTTTGCCACGTCGGTCCTGATTACCATCAACAAGGTGTCCCAGAAAATGACCGTGAAGGTGGATGGCGATACGGAATATGTCTGGCCCGTGTCCACCGGCGCGCGCGGCTATGAAACGCCCAGCGGCCAGTTCCGCCCCTTCCGCATGGAGAAGGACCATTTCTCCAAGGAATGGGACGATGCCCCCATGCCCAACTCGATCTTCTTCACCGCCCAAGGCCACGCCATTCACGGCAGCTTCCATGTGAAAAGCCTTGGCCGGCGGGCCTCGCACGGCTGCGTGCGCCTCGCACCTGATAACGCCGCCAAGCTTTACAGCTTGGTGCAGAAGGCAGGGATGCAGAACACCACCGTGGTCCTGCGCGGCGGCTTCTTCGACACAGGCTTTGACAACTTCGGCGAGGAGGTGAAGGCCTCCACCGGCAAGGCGGCGAGAAAGGCCAAGCGGCGCTTTTTATTCCTCGGACGGATGCTGGAGGGGTCCTACTAGGGCCTTTCCCCTTAAAACTTGACAAATCATGGTCCCCGTGCGCTTTTCCGCGCCAATTGAAGGACATTGCCCGCCATGACCCATGCCTACCGGAGCCACACCTGTGGCCAGCTCAGAATTGACCACAAGGGCCAGGACGTCCGCCTTTCCGGCTGGGTCCACCGGGTGCGCGACCATGGCGGCCTGCTGTTCATCGACCTGCGCGACCATTATGGCCTCACCCAGATCGTCATTGATCCGGCCTCCCCGGCCTTCAAGATGGCGGAAAAGGTCCGTTCCGAATGGGTGATCCGGGTTGACGGGAAAGTCCAGCCGCGCCCCGAAGGCACCGAAAACCAGGAACTGCCCACCGGCCTCATTGAAATTGCCGCCGGCGAAATCACCGTTCATTCGGAAGCCAAGGAACTGCCGCTGCCGGTGTTCGGCGATACCGAATACCCCGAAGACATCCGCCTGAAATACCGCTTCCTCGATCTTCGCCGCGAGCGCATCCACGGCAACATCATGAAACGCGGCGCCATCATCGACAGCCTGCGCCGCCGCATGAAGGAACAGGGCTTCTTCGAATTCCAGACGCCGATCCTCACCGCCTCCTCGCCGGAGGGCGCACGCGACTACCTCGTGCCGAGCCGCGTCCATCCCGGAAAATTCTATGCCCTGCCGCAGGCGCCCCAGCAGTTCAAGCAGCTGCTGATGATGTCGGGCTTCGACCGCTATTTCCAGATCGCCCCCTGCTTCCGCGATGAGGATGCGAGAGCCGACCGCAGCCCGGGCGAATTCTACCAGCTCGATATCGAGATGAGCTTTGTCACCCAGCAGGATGTCTTCGATGCGGTGGAGCCGGTGCTGCGCGGTGTCTTCGAGGAGTTCGGCGGAGGGCTTCCCGTCACGCAAAAATTTCCCATGATCGCTTTCCGCGATTCCGTGCGCTGGTACGGCACCGATAAGCCGGACCTGCGCAACCCCATCAAGATGCAGAATGTGACCACGCATTTCGCCGGCTCCAATTTCCGGGTCTTTGCTGGAATGATTTCGACAGACCCAAAGGTGGAGGTTTGGGGCATTCCTGTTCCAACGGCAGGAAATCGCGCATTTTGTGACCGCATGAACTCTTGGGCCCAACAACAGGGTCAGCCCGGTCTTGGCTACATAATGTTCAAGGAAGAATCGAATACAGTCGAGGGACAAGGTCCGATTGCTAAAAATATTGGACCCGAACGGACTGAAGCTATCCGCACGCAGTTTGGTCTTGGGGCTAACGACGCAGTGCTATTCGTAGCTGGCCAGCCTTCAAAGTTTTACAAGTTTGCAGGTGAAGCTCGTACTCGTGCAGGTGAAGAAGCCGGATTTATCAAGAAAGACCGCTTTGATTTCTGCTGGATCGTCGATTTCCCCATGTATGAGTGGAACGAGGACGACAAGAAGGTGGATTTCTCCCACAATCCCTTCTCCATGCCCCAGGGCGGACTTGAAGCATTGGAAACGAAAGACCCGCTCGATATCCTCGCCTACCAGTATGACATCGTCTGCAACGGCGTGGAACTGTCCTCCGGCGCCATCCGCAACCATAGGCCCGATGTGATGAAGAAGGCCTTCGAGATCGCCGGCTATCCAGAAGGCGTGCTGCTGGAAAAGTTCGGCGGCATGTACCGCGCCTTCCAGTATGGCGCGCCGCCCCACGGCGGCATCGCCCCGGGCGTCGACCGCATCGTCATGCTGCTCTGCAATGAGCCCAACATCCGCGAAGTGGTGCTCTTCCCGATGAACCAGCAGGCCGAAGACCTGTTGATGGGGGCCCCCTCCGAGGCCACCCCCAAGCAGCTCCGCGAACTTCACATCAGGTTGAACCTGCCGGAAGCCTGAGGAGCGCGGGTTTTTCCTATTTTGTCATCGCCGGATTTATTCCGGCGACCCATGGTTCAACTGTGACAGGTGCCTGGGCTTCCTGAAAAATGGGTCCCTGCAACAAGTGCGGGGATGACAAAAGTGTAGCTAGTCGTTCGCCGTAACCGTTGCGCCGAGCACGTCGATGGCGGCGCCCGGATTGCTGGGATCAAGCATCATGAGCTGCTGGACCTTCACCGGTGCGGCGGGCTTGAGCGAAACGGTGAGCGACTTCGGCTCCTTGAGGAAGGCGGTGACCGCGCCCACCACCTGGTCGGTGAAGGCCTGGTTCTTCAGCTGCATGAGGCTGATCTGCATCATGGCGCCCGCATTGGCCACCATCGCGGCTTCCTCCATGCCCTGCATCTTGGCGATCAGCGGCAGCAGCTTCTTGGTGATCGAGGCGTCCTCGAAGCGGAACTGCAAGCCGCTCAGCGAAACATTCATCAGCTGCGGCATCAGCATGTTGAAATCCGCCGGCCGTCCCGATTTTTGCGCCATGTGCAGCTCGCTTATCACCGCCAGGGGAATTTCGCCGGCCCCATAGGAGAATGTGATCCCCGCCATGTCCTTGCTGGAAATCCCGATATGTCCCGATATGCCGAAACTCGTATCGTTGACGGTAAACTCGCCGTCTCCCGTAATGTTGAGGGTGAGGCCGCTGTAGCCCAGGGCTTTCAACTGGCCCGAAGGGTCGGCAATGGCGAGCGCCGCCTCGGGGATGACAATCTCGTTGAAGCTCATGGTGGTTTTGCCGGCACCCGTGACCGGATCGCCGTCCCAGGCCGATTCAAGCCCCTTGGCCGTGAAGCTCTGGCCCTCCGCCGTCACCTTGATTTCGCCGGAGGTCATCTTGCGGGCAATGCCCATGCTGGCGCGGAAGACTTGCATGGGCGTGGGGCTGTCGCCCGCGGCGGCCACATACCAGTCCTCCGCCGCGCTCTGCGGAACCTCCACCACAACGGTCTTGTTGTCCGGTCCGGCGAATTCCAGTTTCGTGTCATTGAAGGTGGCCGTCCCCACGCCGATCACCCCGTTGGCTTCGGCGGCAACATTTTCCAGGGTGATTGAACCGATGCTGAGCTTTACCTTGGTTGCCGGATCCTCCGCCCCGATGGTGGCTGCCAGATTGCTGATCGTCACGGTGCCCGATCCATCGGTCTCGATCTTGTCATAGGCGGGGGTGGCCTTCAGTTGCCCTTCCCAGTTCTTGAAAATGGCGGTCACCACCGGCGGAACTTCTTGCGCCCGGGCCGGATTGACGGGGGCCGTGGCGGCAAGCAGAAGAAACAGGGATACGGGCAGGGGGCTTTTCATGGCGGGCTTCCTTGTTAGGAGGTTATCAACGGGAATGCTCTATGACCGAGCATATGTGAACAGGCGGTGAACTCAAGGCCATTGCTGAATCAGTCTCAAATGGCTAGCTTTTCCGCTGTTCTTGGCAAGGAAATTATCATGATGCGCAAACTACTTACGGCAGTGCTTTTCGTTGCGTTGGGGTTTTCTGTGGCGCCTCTCCAGGCCCGCGCCACGGTAGGCACGGCCCAGGACGAGGCCTATCTGCTCAAGAAGAAGAAACTGGCGCAGGCGGCCGAGGAAAAGAAGAAGGCCGCCGTGGCTGCCAAATTGAAGGCGGCTAGGCAGAAAGAGGCAAAGCTGAAGGCCGAAAAGCTGAAGGTGGCAAGGCGCGACTGCGGCACCTTCTTCCAGTGCCTGTTCGCCAAGCCGCGGCGCAGCGCCTCCGCCAGCGGATTGAGCGGCAAATCGATGCGCAAGCAGGTGGCCTGGAAGGAAACTAAATATGCCCCCGGCACCCTGATTGTGAAAACCCCGGAGCGTGCCCTCTATTATGTCCTGGGTGACGGCGCGGCCCTGCGTTATGCGGTCGGCGTGGGCCGCGAAGGCTTCCAGTGGGGCGGCAACTCCAGGATTGTCGCCAAAGCCGAATGGCCGTCATGGACGCCACCGCAAACCATG
Organism: uncultured Aestuariivirga sp.; assembly: GCA_964604435.1. GTDB lineage: Bacteria > Pseudomonadota > Alphaproteobacteria > Rhizobiales > Aestuariivirgaceae > Aestuariivirga. The sequence goes on from CAZRZB010000006.1 coordinate 47,915, forward strand.
ATTGAGCGGGAAGCCGCAAAGGGCCACATTATTCCGCCCTTCATGAAGGGAGGGCCTGGCAACCCGCTGGGCGCGCGCGCCATGTATCTCGGCGGCACCATCTACCGCGTGCACGGCACCAATGCCGAGGCCTCCATCGGCGGGGCGGTGTCGTCCGGCTGCATCCGCATGATGAACGCCGATGTGATCGACCTTTACGAGCGTGTCACGGTCGGCACCCCCATCTACGTCTATCAATAAGCCTTCCCCCCAATGCCAAAGGCCGCGGAGTTCGCGGCCTTTTTCTTTGGTTTGTGCATGCCTGAAATGAATTGACCCCGGAGGCATTGCCGTCCGGGGTCCAATCCTAAACTCTGTCCAATCGGAAGAATTAGATCTTCTTCTTGGCTACCTTCTTCTTGGCAGCTTTCTTAGCGGGCTTCTTAGCAGCTTTCTTAGCCATTTTATTCTCTCCTAGGAGTTAGTTGTTAGTGCCCCATAACGCAGGCTAGTCTTACACCAACG
>CAZRZB010000007.1:0-44897 GCA_964604435.1 uncultured Aestuariivirga sp.
GCCCGGCAGCACTGGAGGAAACAAAATGTCGAAGCTCATCAGAATTGCAACAGCCATCGTCGCCATCAGCTTCATGATCGGTGATGCAAACGCCAAGACCATCAAGATCGGCGGCACCCACACGCGCACGGAGATTGCCAAGAAATGCGACGCCGTTGGCGGCGTGAAGGTCGGCACCGGCGCCTCGAAGGGCAGCTTCGGCTGCGAGAACATGGACAAGGGCACCAGCGTGAGCTGCGATTCCAAGGGCCGTTGCACCGGTTGGGTGCCGAAGTAAGCCGAAGCGGAAGACACGAAACGAAGGCAAGGGCCGGCACGCACAGCGTCCGGCCTTCCTGCATTGCGCCCCTGCGTGAAAACCCATCGCCCGGCGCTTCCTCCCGGTGCTATAGCTAGAAGATTGGGGGAGGGGATTCAAAACATGGATGAACGCGCATGAACGGGGCTGAAAGTCTGGTCCACACGCTGGTGAAAAGCGGCATTGAAGTCTGCTTTGCCAATCCCGGCACCAGCGAAATGCATTTCGTGGCGGCGCTGGACCGCATCCCGGGCCTGCGCTGCATTCCCGGCATGCAGGAAAACGTGGTGACCGGCATGGCCGACGGATATTACCGCATCGCAGCCAAACCCGCCGTGACCCTGCTGCATTGCGGCCCGGGCCTGGCCAACGGCCTGGCCAACCTGCACAATGCGAGGCGGGCCCATTCCGGCATCGTCAATATCGTGGGCGACCATGCGCTCTATCATGCGCCCTTCGATCCGCCGCTGGCAGCCGACACCGCAAGCTTCGCCCATGGCGTGTCCCACTGGGTGCGCACCGCGCAGGAGGCAGCCTCGGTGGGGTGCGATGCCGCCGTCGCGGTGCAGGCGGCGCGCAACTTTCCCGGCCAGATCGCCACGCTGATCCTGCCCGCCAATACGGCCTGGACCGAGGGCGGCATGGTGGCGGAAGCCTTGCCCCCCGTGGGGCGGGACCATGTTGATCCCCATGCCATAGAGGTGGCGGCGAAAATCCTCCGCGATGGAAAGAATGTGTTGCTGCTTCTCGGCAATGACGGCCTGAAGGAAGGCGCGCAAATCCAGGCGGGGAGGATCCAGGCCGCAACCGGCTGCCGGGTGATGGCGCAATCGATCAATGGCGTGCAGCAGCGCGGGCGCGGGCGCCTTCCGCTTGCGCGCGTGCCCTATGGCGCGGCGGCGGCGATCGAGGCATTGAAGGGCGTTCAACACATCATTCTGGTGGGCGCCCGGGGCCCCGTGGGCTTCTTCGCCTATCCCGGCCTGCCGAGCCTGCACTATCCACCTGATGCCATGCTGCATACCCTTTCGCGCCTCGAGCAGGATGCGGCGGCGGCACTTGCGCAACTGGCCGATGCGCTTGGCGCGCCCAAGGCCGTTGCCTCGCCTGCAACGCCACGGCCCGCCGTGCCGAAGGGCCTGCCGAATTCGGAAAGCTTCGGCCAGATGCTGGCGGCGGTGCTGCCCGAGGGCGCAATCGTGACCGACGAGTCGGTGAGCTTCGGCATGCAGCTCTTTGCAAAAAGCCATGAAGCCCCCGCCCACGACTGGCTGATGGTGACCGGCGGGGCCATCGGCTATGGCCTGCCTTGCGCGGCGGGTGCCGCCGTGGCGGGCCGGGGGCGCCGGGTGATCGCGCTCCAGGCCGATGGCTCGGGGATGTACACCCCGCAGGCCCTGTGGACCATGGCGCGCGAGAAGCTTCCCGTCACCACGGTGGTCCTCGCCAACCGCAAATACCAGATCCTGCTCGGCGAATATGCCGGTGTGGGCGCCAATCCGGGGCGCACCGCGCTCGACATGCTCGACCTCGGCAATCCCGATCTCGACTGGGTGAAGCTGGCGGGCGGCATGGGCGTCGAGGCGGCCAAATGCTCAACCCTCGAGGACTGCGCCGCCCTGATGCAAGCCTCCTTCAAGCGCGAGGGACCGTTCCTGATCGAGCTCGAAATCTGAGCAACGGCAAACGACGGATCAAGGGGCCGTGACGGTGACGCGCAGGTAGGTTGCCGGTATCGACGTTGCATCCTTGCTGGGGCTCTTGTTCTGGCTTTCGAACAAGGCTTCCAGTTCGCCCTGCAGCTCGGCGGCCTTGCCGTTTTTCTCAGCCGCGTCGAAGGCATTCATCGTCGGGCCGTAGAAACGCCTGAAGATATCGACGAGCTTTGCCGGCGTGCCGGGATATTCAAAGGTGTAGCTATCCCTGGCGAAGGAGATGTTCTCCTTCGGAACTCCCGCCGCTGAAAAACGTTCGATCACATTGCCCTCCACCCCCCAGGTCATCGGGCTGATGAAGCCTTCCGGCGGCGGCGGCGAGTAGGCAGCACTGGTCTTCAGGATCTGGGCCACCAATGTCGGGTCGTTTGGAATCCAGTTTCCCATGACGATGCGGCCGCCCGGCCGCGTTACCCGCACCATCTCCCTGGCCACATCGAAGGGCCGGGGCGCGAACATGGCGCCGAAGATGCTCACCACCAGGTCGTAGCTCTTGTCCTTGAGGTCCTGCAGGTTGGAGGCATCGCCCTCCTGGAACCGGCAGTTCATCAGGCCCTCTTCCTTGGCCCGCTTGTTTCCGGCTGCCACCAGATTGCTGGCAATATCGACGCCCAGCACCTCCGCCCCAAGCCTTGCCTCGGGTATTGCCGTCGTCCCGTCGCCGCAGCCCAGGTCGAGGATCTTGAGGCCCTTGCCCACCCCGAGCCCCTTGACCAGCGCCTCGCCGCTTTTCCGCATGCTTTGCGCAATGCGCGTGAAGTCGCCTTTTTCCCACAGTGCCTTGTTTGGATTCATTGCCGTGCTCCCATTTCAAGTTGTCTCATGAAAAGTGATATGCCGACATTTGCGGGAACAAGGGCGGCCCGCCCCGCAAGACGGAAGTTAGGCCGGGGCCGCCGCTCCTGTCGAGCCCAATTTCAAGGGGAGGGGCCAGCCCGGCTTTCGCCGGGCCGGCGGAAACAGCCGGATCAAGCCGCGGCAGGCCGTTGCATCCGGGAAAATTCGCGGAAGGAAATCAGCCGCTTCGAGGTTTCATCCCAGAGGGCGAGCCTGGCCGAGGTCAGGGCCTGCCAGATGGTGAGCCTGGGCGCCACGGTTTGCAGCTCGTCGTTGGCCCGCAGGCATTCCTGCAGGCGGTAGTTCGGAATGCGGCTGCACAGGTGGTGGATGTGGTGGAGCGCAATGTTGCAGCTCAACCAGTTCAGCACCGGCGGCAGGACAAGGAAGGAGCTGCCCTTGAGCGCGGCGATCTTGAGGTCCCATTCATCCGCCCCTTCCCAGTAGGTTTCCTCGAACTGGTGCTGGACGAAGAACAGCCAGCCGCCGATCCAGGTGGCGACGAAGTAAACCGGCAGCAGCACCATCAGGGTGAGCGACAGGCCGGCCAGGAACACCAGCACGCCATAGACCAGCAGCAGCACCGCATCGTGCCCGAGGACGCCGCGCAGGCTGTCGCGCATCGGCATGTTGGAGCCGATGGCCAGGCGCTGCAGCACCAGGAAGAACAGCGGCGGGCCGATGATGAGGATGACCAGCGGATGGCGGTAGAGCCGGTAGCGCAGGCGGCCCCAGGCACCGAGCTGGTTGTATTCCTTCACCGTCATGGTTTCGATGTCGCCGAAGCCGCGCTTGTCGAGATTGCCCGAGAGCGCATGGTGCAGCGCATGCGAGCGGCGCCAGTGGTCATAAGGGGTAAAGGTCAGCACACTGATGAACCGGCCGAACATTTCATTGGTGGGCCGCGAAGGGAACAGCGCGCCGTGGCCGCAGTCATGCTGCAGGGCAAAGAAGCGGGTGAGCAGGGCGCCGGCCGGGATGGCGAGCAGCAGGGTGAGCCAATAGGCGTACGGCGCCACCCAGAACATGACCGCGACAAGGGCGAAGAAGGGGACTGCGGTATTGACCAGCTGGATGATGGCGCTGCGGTTGTTGGCGTCGCGGTATTGATTGCAGTGCGCCGTCAGGCGCTTGGCCTGCAAACGGAGTTCATCCGAAAATTTCTTGCCGTTCGAAATATCCACCTAATCCTCGATTCACTTTCTTGATTCCTGAAGGAAGCCATACAGGGAAACTGGGGCCGCGTCTCCCTCAATTAACCAGGGGGCAGCGGCTGCCTATTTGCCGCGCCCGTTGGCCAGCCAGCGGGCGCAGGCGGGCCCGAGTTCGGCCACGGCCTTCGCCTCATAGGCGGCAATTTCCGCCGGCGTGAGGGTGTCGCGCCAGCGGCCATTGGTGCCCTTGTTGATGAAGGTCGTGGCGCCGCCGTTCCACATGGCGCCGCCGCGCGGCGCCATCTTGCCGGCATGGGCCTTCATGTAGTCGAAGGTGGAGTGCTCGACGATCCTTGCAAGGGTCGCCGCATCCGGCCTGAGTCCCAGGAAATCGCCGATCTCGCGCACCGACCCGGCGAGGTCGGACTTCAGGTCGTTGAAGTGGATCAGCTTGACATTGGGCAGGTTGCGCACCGCCCACCAGGAGCGGATGTTTTCCCACACCGGCCAGTAGGGATAGCCATCGCCGGCAAACCAGGCCGAATAGAATTCATGCACGTCGTCCGTTCCCCGTTCCAGCCGGGGCCCGACCCGGCCGGGCGTATCGTTGTAGATCGCGAAATAATCATCCGTCGCATTGCTGTGGTGGTTGAACAGGCTCCAGGCGGCATCGCGCCCGTCGCGCCCGACGAAAATGTATTTGGCCTTGGGCGAGAAGACCAGCGCATCGACCGGAAGGTGGGTCTTGACGAAGCGCCGGTGGGTCTGATCCTCCAGTCCGGCGATGACCTCGGGCGGAATGATACGCAGGTCAACCCAGGACGAGAGATGGTGGACGTCAATTCCCTCCGCTCCGTTGAAGACCAGCTGGGCGACGATCTGCTGGGTCCAGGTGGTTCCCGACTTGGCATAGGTGGCGACCACGACATCGCCGTCGCGGAATTTGAAGGTGTTCCACACGGTCGAGTTCATGTGCTGGTTGTGCATCTCGCGGGTTTTCTTCGGCCAGGCAATACGGGCTTTTGCCGGCCGGAATTTTGCGGCCTTGGGCTTTGTAACTTTGGCCTTTGCCGGCTTGGCTTTCGTTGATTTGATCGCGGCTGGCCTGATCTTGCGCTTCTTGGCTTTGGTCGCCATGGTTTTCTCCGCCCGTTGACCCGATCATCGCGGCTGAACCTGCCACCTTACAGTGCCAACGGCAAGGGAGGGCGGCATGACAAACTACACCGCCTGCCCGGCGCACCAGCCGCTGGCCCAGGCCCACTGGAAATTATAGCCGCCGAGCCAGCCGGTGACATCCACCGCCTCGCCGATGGCATAGAGGCCGGGAACCGCCTTGGCTTCCATGGTCTTCGAGGAAAGCTTCTTGGTATCGATACCGCCGGCGGTGACTTCCGCCTTGGCAAAGCCTTCGGTGCCCGCAGGCGTCATCGTCCAGTTCTTGAGTTTCGCGGCCAGGGCCGGAAGCTCCGTTGGCGCCAGCGCCTGGGCCAGGCGCTGGGGCAGGAGTTCGGCCAGGATGGTCTTGAGTTCGGCCCTGGGGCGCAGGTGGCGGCGCTCCTTCAGGAATTTGAGCGCATCGGTGCCGGGGGCGAGATCGAGGCTGATCGCTTCGCCCGCATGCCAGTAGGAGGAGATCTGCAGGATGGCCGGGCCCGACAGGCCGCGGTGGGTGAAGAGAATGTTCTCCTTGAATTTCGCCGGCCCGCAGGAGGCGATGGCCGGGAGCGACACGCCGGAGAGGCTCTTGTAAAATTCCACCTCGCTTGGCGCCGCCGTTAGCGGCACCAGGGCGGGGCGCGGCGTGATGATCTTGAGGCCGAATTTGCGCGCGACATCGTGGGAAAATCCCGTGGCCCCCATTTTGGGGATCGACAGGCCGCCCGTGGCCAGCACCAGGGCAGGTGCGGTGTAGGTATCATCCGGCGTTTCAATGATGAAGCCGTCGGATTTCCGCACGCCGGTTATTTTCGTGGCGAGTTTCACCTGGACTCCGGCGGCGGCGCATTCGGCCAGCAGCATGGCCACCACCTGCCGGGCCGAACCATCGCAGAACAACTGGCCCAGGGTTTTTTCATGCCAGGCAATTCTGTGCCGGGCCATGAGGGCGAGAAAATCCGCAGGCGTGTAGCGGCTCAGGGCGCTGCGGCAGAAATGCGGATTCTCCGAGAGGAAGTTCTGCGGCGAGGTTCCCGTGTTGGTGAAATTGCAGCGCCCGCCGCCGGAGATAAGAATCTTGGCCCCGGCCTGTGAATTATGGTCGAGCAGCAGCACGTGCTTGCCGCGCGCCCCCGCCGTCATGGCGCACATGAGGCCGGCCGCACCCGCACCGATGATGATGACGTCGAAGGAAGACATGGCCGCTGCTAGCATGGCCAGGATTGCAATGGCAAATGGCGGGACGGGCGGGAAAGCCCGTCCGCCTGCTATACCAGGAAGTCGCCGGCGCTGGTCAGGGTATCCTCAAGGGCGGCAACCAGGACGCCGCTGTTTCCGCCAGCGCCGTCCACGTCGATGTAGATGCCGGTGTCGAGAAGGGTGGCGCTGTTGGTCAACTGGCCCGTGACGTAAATGCCGCTCTGGATGACCAGGTTCCCCTGGGCGACCAGCGTGTCGTAGCTGAGACCGCCAAGGCCGGCGGCACTGAGCAGGGCGCTGAGATCAATGTGATCCGAACCGGTCATGAAGTCGGTGACGATGTCGGTGCCGTCGGCAAGCGAGGTGAAGCTGAAGCTGTCGTTGCCAATGCCGCCGGTCAGAATATCGTTGCCGGCCCCGCCGATCAGGGTATCCGCGCCCGCGCCGCCATTCAGCTTGTCGCTGCCGGCCCCGCCGGTGATGAGGTTGGCAAGGCCGTTGCCGGTGCCGGTGAAGTTTCCGCTTCCCGTGTAGGTCAGGTTCTCGACCGCCGTGAGTGTTGCGATGCTGTAGGTCGCAAGCGCGGTTTCAACCGTGTCGGTGCCCTGGCCGGCGAGTTCCATGACCTTGTCGCTGGCATTGTCCACCACATAGGTGTCGTTGCCGAGACCGCCTGTCATGCTGTCAATGCCCGCCCCGCCGTCAAGCCGGTTGTTGCCGGAGTTGCCGGTGATCATGTTGGCGATGGCATTGCCCGTGCCATTGATGCTGCCGGTGCCGGTGAGGCTCAGGCTCTCGAGATTGGCGCCCAGGGCATAGCTGATCGAGGATTTCACCAGGTCCGAACCGGCGCTGAGGGCTTCGACGATGACATCGCCCGCGTCGTCCACCACATAGGTGTCGTTGCCGAGCCCGCCGGTCATGGTGTCGGCTCCGGCGCCGCCATCGAGGATATTGGCGGTGCCATCGCCGGTCAGCGTATCGCCGTTGGCCGAACCGGTGATGTTCTCGAAATTCATGATCGAATCGCCTTCGGCGTCACCGCCAGAGCCAATTGACGCGGTTGCTCCCGTCAAGGTGACCGTCACGCCCGCGGCGGAGGAGGCATAGGACAGCGTATCCAGGCCCGTGCCGCCATTGAGGGTGTCAGCCCCGGCCCCGCCGGCGATGAAGTTGGCAAGTCCGTTGCCGGTGCCGGTGAAGTTTCCACTTCCCGTGTAGATGAGGTTCTCGACGGCCCCGAGGGCCGCGAGGCTGAAGCTGTCAAGCGAGGTTTCGACCGTATCGGTGCCCTGGCCGGAAAGTTCCGTGACCTTGTCGCTGGCATTGTCCACCACATAGGTGTCGTTGCCGGCTCCACCCGCCATGATGTCCGCCCCGGTGCCGCCGTCAAGCCGGTTGCTGCCGGAGTTGCCGGTGATGCTGTTGGCCAGGTCATTGCCGGTGGCAGTGTTGTTGCCGGTGCCGGTGAGGATGAGGTTCTCAAGGTTGCCAGCCAGGATGTAGCTGGCTGATGACTTCACCAGGTCAGTGCCGGCGCTGAGATCCTCGACAATGACGTCGCCCGCATTGTCCACGATGTAGGTGTCGTTGCCGAGCCCGCCCGTCATGGTGTCGGCTCCCGCACCGCCGTCGATGATATTGACGGCGCCATCGCCGGTCAGGCTGTCGGCCGAGGCGGAGCCAATGATGTTCTCGAAGTTCCGGATCAAATCGCCTTCGGCATCGCCGCCCGCGCCGGTTGATGCGGTGGCGCCCGTCAAGGCGACCGTGACGCCGGCGGTGGATGAGGCGTAGGACAGCGTATCGATGCCCGCGCCGCCATTGAGCATGTCGGCCCCGGCTCCGCCGGAAATGATATTGGCAGCGCCGTTACCGGTAATGGTGTTGGCGAGGGCGTTGCCCGTGCCGTTGATTGCGGCGATGCCCGTCAGCGTCAGGTTTTCAATGTCGCCCTTGGCGTGCACCGCATCCGAAAGATTGAAGCTGACCGTCGACTGGACCAGGTCAATTCCGGCCCCCGTGGATTCATCCACAACATCGCCCAGATTGTCGACCACATAGATGTCATCGCCGGCGCCGCCGATCATGCTATCGGCGCCGACTCCGCCATTGAGCGTGTCGTTGCCGCCGAGGCCGGTGAGCACGTTGATGCCGCTGTTGCCGTTGATGATATTGGCGAGGTCATTGCCGGTGCCGTTGACGGCAACGGCCCCGGTCAGGGTCAGGTTCTCGAACTGGTCCAGGGCCGCCAGCGAGAAGGTCAGGGCCGACTGGACCGTGTCGATGCCGTCGCCGCCGGTTTCGTCGACGATGTCACCGATATTGTCGACCACATAGATGTCATTGCCGGTGCCGCCGAACATCGTATCGGCACCGGTGCCGCCATTGAGCGTGTCGGCCCCCGCCAAGCCGCGCAGGATGTTGCTGGCGGTGTTTCCGCTCAGGGTGTCATTGAAATTTGAGCCGGTGGCATTTTCGAAGCCGCTCAGCGTGTCGCTGCCCGCGCCCTTGGTGATCTGGGCCGCGGTCGAGAGCAGGTTGATGGCGACGCCCGCCGTGGCGCTCGCATAGGTCACGGTGTCGATGCCCAGGCCGCCGGCCAGCACATTGTTGCCGGCGTTGCCTTCGAGGGTATCGTTCAGGCTGGAGCCCGTCAGGTTTTCGATGGCGACAAGGACATCGCCTTCGGCGTCGCCGCCGCTGCCCAGCCCGGTCACCAGGCTGGCATTCACGCCAGCCGCCGAGGCGGCATAGGTCGCCGTATCGGTGCCCAAGCCGCCGGTGAGCCGGTCGGCCCCGCCGAGACCCGCGAGGACATCATTGCCCGCCAGGCCGTCCATAAGGTTGATGCCAACATTGCCGGTCAGCACATCGTTGAGAGTGGTGCCCGTGACTGAAGAGACCAGCAGCGCGTCATCGACATCGGTGAGGCTAACGGCGATCGCCACCGTATCGGTGAGGGCCCCGTCGGAGGCGCTGACCTGGACATCATAGACATTGTTGGCGCCGGCATCGCCGGGCGCCTCGAAATCGGCCAGCGTGATGAAGCTCAGGGCGCCCGTTACGGCGTTGATGGTGAACTTGGCGGCATCGGCCCCGCCGCTGATCGCATAGCTGACAACCGAACCGGCATCGGAATCGGAAGCAATGACTTTCGTCACCAGCGTATTGCCTTCGGCGACATTCACCGCCGCTGTCGCGCCCCCGAAAGTGCCGCCCTCGATTGCACTGATGACCGGCGCTTCGGCCTGATTGGTCACGGTCACGGCTATGGCCTGGGTATCGGTCAGGATGCCATCGGAAACCTGCACATACACGCCATAGACATTGTTGGCGCCCGCATCCGTTGGGGTCTCGAAATTCGGCGCCGAGACGAAGCTCAGGGCGCCGGTCGCGGCGTTGATGGTGAACTTCGCGGCATCGGCGCCGCCTGTGATGGAGTAGGTCAGAACTGCCCCGGCATCGAGGTCCGTGGCGGTGACCGTGGTGACCGCCGTGCCGTTCTCGGCGACCGCGATGGCCGCCATGGTGCCGGCCCCGTTGGAGGTGATCGACGGCGCCTTGTCGGTGGTCCCGTCGGCGACAAACACCTGCGAGATGATATCGCCGTTGGCGGCATAGGTGACGGTCCACTCCGACCAGGTCTCGGTGTTGTAGACATCGTACTCGGTGACCGACTTGGTGCCGTCGTCGTAGCGGATGTCGCACTCATAATAGAGCCCGGTCACGTCGTAGTAGTCGGTCTGGTCGCTCCAGGCCGCCGCCCCCAAGTCGGTGACGATGTTCAGCAGGCGCTCGAAATTGTGGCTGGCAAGGTCGAAGGTGATGAGCACCCCGAGCTGGACGAGGGTGTCAAGTCCAAGGCCGCCGTCGAGCAGGGTGAGGGTGTCGAGCGAGTCAAAGTAGATCGTGTCGTCGCCGGCACCGCCGATCAGGGTGTCAACGCCGGTGCCGCCATCGATGGTGTCGTTGCCGCCGGCGCCGTTGATGGTATCGTTGCCGCCGTTGCCGCGGAGGATGTTGGCGATGTCGTTGCCGGTGATGGTGTCATTGCCGGAGCCGCCCGTGCCGTTCTCGATATCGACATTGTAGGCGATGGCGAGGTTCTTGATCATGCCGTTGACGCTGGAATAGGAACCCGCCGTCAGGTTGAGAACCGAATTGGAGGACCAGCCCGAGAGGTCGATGGTGTCGGTGCCGGCGCCGTCCCAGATGGTGAGGATCGGCGTGGCGTTCTGGCTGAAGTCGTAGAGCGAGTTGCCGGCGTTGGCGTTGAAGCCATAGACCGTGTCGCCGGCGCGCGTCGTGTAGTCTGCTCCATACATCTGCTGGATCGCCATGATGTCATAGACCATCGGCGTCTGGGCGTGGTAGCCATTCCAGCTAGCACCCGTGTTGCTGGCGTTGAAATAGGACATGATGGTGAACTGGCGGGAGTCTTCGGTGTAGAGCCAGCCGGTGGCGGTGTTGCCATAGGCGGGCGCGCCGCCATTGTAGTTGCCGCCATGGTCGAGTCCGAGAGCATGGCCGATCTCATGGGCGATGGCCATGTAGCCGTAGATGCCGGCGGTGGGCGATACCAGGTTGTTGGTGCCGCTGTTGTAGGCCGGGTTGAGCCAGACCGAGCCATATTTCTTGTCGGTGGACGTGGTCTCGTTGTTGACCTGGCCGGGGAAGTAGGCGTGGGCGTAGCTGATACCGGTCGTGGTGTTGGAAAACTTGATGTCGGCGGTGTTCGGCGAGCCTGTTGATTCCACAAATGACGGCGCGATGAGATCGTCCCACATGGCCATGACCTGGCGCGTTGCGGCCTTCTGCGCGGCGTTGAAGGTGGACCAGCCCCCGGCTTCGCCGAAGCCTGCGGCGAAAGCATTGCTGGTGGTGAAGCCGAAACTGATTGTTGCCGGCACAGTTCCCGATGCAGTCTGCCAGCGGGAGGCGCTGTTGAGCTGGTCGACGAGACTCTGGTTGAAGCCTACCGATGTGCCGCCGCTGGTGCCGCCCTCGGCGGTGCCTGCCGCCAGCGGATCAAACCCATGCCAGTCAACCAGTGGATTACTGAGACACAGAACACACATACGCCGATCCCCACTCTTTTATGCCAGCGATGCTTGCACCGTGGTCTCACAAGGTTCAATTCTTCCCGTGTATCAATACCAACAACTTCCTAATTGCGGATGCTTGCGGGCCGCACAGTTTTAGGATCAGCGTAAATCAAATCTTCAATTCCGGGGAGGCGGGTGCCGTATGGCGCATGGATTTAACCCGCCGTTAGCCACGCCGCCTGTTTCCTAGCCGGTGAGCGCGATCAGCTTGCGCTGGCTTTCCGATTGTATGCTGGTGGCGGAGATGACTTCGCCGCGCGGGCCAGTGAGCACGCGGCTGGCCGGGAAGGTGACCAGCACTTCGGTGCCGCGGCCTTCCGCGCTGTGGATGACCACCTCGCCGCCATGCAGGTCCACCAGGCCCTTGACGATGGAAAGCCCGAGGCCCGCGCCATCGATGGCGTCTTTCGTTGCCTGGGCGCCGCGGGTGAAGGATTGCAGCGCCGTCTGGATCTCATGGAGGGGAATGCCGGGGCCGTTGTCCTTGACCGACAGCTCCATGGCGCCCGCCGCATTGCGCCTGGCCGAAATGGCCACCGCGCCGCCCGCCGGCGTGAACTTGATCGCATTGGAGAGCAGGTTGATGATGATCTGGTTGACGCCGCGCCGGTCGCCCAGCAGCTTCGGCAGCGACTCCGCGATGCCGACGGTGACGGTGATCGATTTCTCCTGGGCTTTGCCGCCGAGCAGGGCCCGCGCCGATTTCATGCACGACAGGAGATCAAGGGGTTCTTCCTGGATCTCGCGGCGTCCCGCCTCGATGCGCGACAGGTCGAGAATATCGTCGATGAGGTCGAGCAGGTGGCGGCCGGAATGATGGATGTCGCCGGCGTAGTCCCGGTAGGCCTGAACCGGCAGGGGGCCGAACATCTCGCGCTTGAGGATATCGGAAAATCCCATGATGGCGTTGAGCGGCGTGCGCAGCTCATGGCTCATGGTGGCCAGGAAAACGGACTTTGCCTGGTTGGCGTCCTCGGCCTTGGCCCTTTCGGCTTCCGCCTTGTCACGTTCGCGTTTCAGCGCCTCGATGAGGCCGTCCTTCTGCGCCTTGAAGCGCACCATGTCGCGGGCCGTATCGCCGAGCTGGCGGGCGACGAAGAGGAAGAAGGCCTCCAGGATGATGATGAGCCCGGCCATGGCAAAGTAAACCGGCTCTCCCTGGGTGATGCAGCGCATGGCCACGCCGATGGTCATGATCCCGGTGCCGGCGACGAGGACCGGCATGAAATTGTTCACCACCAGCAGGCGCACCGCGATGATGGCCATGGTGAAGGCCACCAGATAGGCGCCCTGCAGGCCGTTGGCGCCAGGCCAGAACAGGAAGAGCGGAAGAACCCAGCACACGCCTTGCGCCAGTTCCGAAGCCGACATCATGCCGATCCAGTCATGCTGTTCGTCGGGCTTGCGCTCCTTGTAGAAGAAAACCGAGCAGAGGTAGACCTGGGCGGCCTGGCAGGCGAGCGCCGCGGTCAGCCACAGCATGGCGGTGAGCGGTGGCACCCAGGACAGCGAAGTGAAGGCCAGCAGGATGGTGAGGATCGGCATGGCCGGCGCCACGCGCAATTGGTTGCGGAGGAACAGGGTGAGCAATTCAAGCTTCCATGGCGCCTCGGCCGTGCGTTCCCAATGGCTGTCGTCGGCGAACCTTATGAGCTTCGGGGGCTCCGCCACGGCCGCGCCATCGCCGCGCAAATCGCCGCGCTCAAAGCCGGCGCTGATATCGGATGCAGTACTCATTGCTTACTACTACTCACAAGATAGCCATCCCGGAACTTGCAGCCTAGCAGCGCCGCCCTAAGGGCGGCTTTGCGCGACCGCTAAAATTTGAGGCGAATGCCTAAGCGCTGGTTAAGGTGGCTTGCCGGGGCCGGCCCTTTGGGGCTATGCCACGGCCCTGACGACAGGGTGAAAAATGACTGATATCACGAAGGAAGCCGTACTGGCGGCGCTGAGGCGCATTGCCGCTCCCGATGGCCGCGGAAATATCGTAAGTGCCGGCCTCGTCTCGGAGATCGCCATAGCCGATGGCAAGGTCATGTTCGCCCTCAATACGGAGCCCCAGCAGATGAAAGCCATGGAGGCGCTGCGCGCCGTTGTCGAAAAGGCGGTGCGCGGCCTTCCGGGGGTTAACAAAGTGTTGGTGGCGTTGACCGCCGAGCAGCCGCCCCAGCGCCAGGCCGGGCCAAAGGTGAGTTCCGCCCAGCAGCTGCGCCACGGCATTCCAGGCGTGAAGCATCTCGTCGCCGTGGCCTCCGGCAAGGGAGGCGTGGGCAAAACCACCACCGCCATCAACCTGGCCCTCGGGCTGAAATCGCTCGGCCTGAAAGTGGCGGTGCTCGATGCCGATGTTTACGGCCCCTCCATGCCCAAGCTGTTCGGCCTGACCGGCAAGCCCGAGGCCAGCGACGCCGAAGGCAAGCGCATGAAGCCGATGACGCGCTATGGCGTCGAGGTGGCCTCCATCGGCTTCCTGGTGGACGAAGCCACCCCGATGATCTGGCGCGGGCCAATGGTGATGTCGGCGCTCACCCAGTTGCTGCGCGAAGTCTCCTGGGGCGAAACCGACGTGATGATCGTCGACATGCCGCCCGGCACCGGCGATGCCCAGCTCACCCTCGCTCAACAAACGCCGCTGTCAGGCGCCGTCATCGTTTCAACCCCGCAGGACCTGGCGCTGATCGATGCGCGCAAAGGCCTCAACATGTTCCGCAAGGTGAACGTGCCGGTGATCGGCATCGTCGAGAACATGAGCTATTTCATCTGCGGCAAATGCGGCGAGCGCCACGAGATTTTCGGCCACGGCGGGGCCCGCGAGGAGGCCGAGCGTCTGGGCGTGCCCTTCCTCGGCGAGGTGCCCCTCGACAAGGAGGTGCGTCTCCGCTCCGACAGCGGCGAGCCCGTGGTGGTCTCCATGCCCGACTCGCTGCACGCCAGCATCTACAAGGACATCGCCCGCCAGGTCTGGGCCGCCATCGAGGGCGGAAAGCTTTCCAAGCCCGCCCCGCGGATTTCGGCTGAAAGCTAGGCAGGCGTGGGTTGCCCATCAGGCGCCACTCGCCAGGGTGGAACATGACTCCTTGAGATTTTCGTGTTATGTTTCTTTCCATGACCAAGACGCTGGAACAGGCGATCGAAAAGACAAGAACATTGCCAAGCCGTCGCCAAGACGAAATCGGAGAAATGATGCTTGCCATTTTCGAGCAAGACACGTCCGGATTAAGACTTTCTCCTGAGCAGCAGAATGAAGTCCGCCGCCGGCTCGCCGCGCCAGGGCCCTTGGTGGCTGAAGCCGAAATGGAGGCATTCTTCGATAAACATGGCCGATGAGAGTCCGCTTCACGCAGGAAGCACGGGACGACATCGCAAGCATTCACGCCTACATTGCACAGCATGATGCCTCCGCCGCCGGACGCGTTGTGGCGGCAATTGAATACTCCACCAAGAGGCTGCCGATTTTCCGTTCTCCGGGCGGGCCGGCGCAGTTGAGGCGACCCGGGAACTGGTGATACCCCATTTGCCCTACATCCTGGTCTATGCCGTCACGGCGGATATTGAGGTCGTGGCGGTCTTTCATGCGGCCCAGGACAGACCACAGCGGTGATGGTCTTCCGGTAAAGTCGCGGAACTCCCATTTCCGCGGAAAATTGCATGCCTCGAGCCAGCCGCCATCGCGGGCGGAAAGTTATCCAAGCCCGCCCCGCGGGTTTAGGCTGAAAGCTAGGCAGGCGTTTCAGGAAGTGTTATTCATGGCGCGGGATTCCTGGCAGACGCAGGAAACAGGGAGGGGCCCGGCATGAGGCCCAAGGGGTGTTGATGTCGAAGTTGATGTTCATATTTGGTATTTTGTTCATGAGCGCAGGCCTGGCATTGGGCTTTCTCGTGTATTTTTCACCCGGTCAAATGCAGGTCTGGGGCCTGACGCCAGACCTCTCCGCCATCCTCATGGTGGGCGGCGCGTTGTGCCTGGGGCAGGGCGGCCTGATCGGCGCGCTGCGCGACGGCGCGGTTGCCGTTGCCCCCGTGGCTGTCGTGGCCGCGGCCGAGCCTGCGGCGGAACAGCCATCCACGCCGAAATTCACCGGTTTCGGCAGGAAAGCGGAAACCGCCGCCGCCAAGCCCGCCGAGGCGGTTGCGGAAACTCCTGCGGCAGCCAGGACCAGTGTTGCCGATACCATCTCGGCGCTGGAACAGGCCAAGACCGATATTGCGATGGCCCTGGGCGTGGAAGCCCACCCGCCATCACCGCCTGAACCGCCCGCCGCCCGGACCGTGCCGCCGCCAGCCCGGCCCGAGCCCGCCGCCGCCAGGCCAGAACCCGAGCCAAAGGCCGAGCCGGAAGAAGTGGCCGAGCTTTATGTGGTGGAGGAAAGGGTCATTCGCGGCCGCCCCGCCCGCGTGCTTTCCGATGGCACGGTGGAAGCCGAAACCGACGAGGGCTGGATGCGCTTCGAGAACCTTGAGCACCTCGACGAATATCTCGAAGCCATGGTGCCCGAGGCGTGACCGGAAGATTTTCCGGTCATTGCTTTTCCTCATGCTGAGGCGGCCGCGCTTGCGCGGCCCTCGAAGCGCCTTTTCCGCGGCAGCCAGCCCTTCGAGGCATGGCTTGCGCCATGCACCTCAGGGTGAGGGACGTGGCAGCATTCGCTCAAGGGAGATGCCTCACGCGCCCTTCGCCCTCGGCATGAGATCATAGGGGTGCTTCCACCCCGGCAGGGCCCTGATGCGCCCGAGCCACGCCAGCACATGGGGGTAGGGCGCGAGCGGCAGCGGAATTTCTCCATCGTAGAACAGGTAGCCGCAGAGCGACAGGTCGGCAATGCTGGCGCGGTCGCCGATGAGGAACGGCTGGCGCGCCAGATGGCTGTCGACGATCTTCAATGAATTGCCGAAACGCTGGCGCAGGAATTCGGTGACCGGCGTTTCCCCCGTCTTGGCAAGCGCGATCATGAAACGCAGGGTGGCAAGGTAGCTGGTGAACTTGTGGTTATCAAACAGCATCCAACGCAGGATCTCGCGGCGCTCGCCGGCGTTCCTTGCAGCAAACGCGCCGGTCTGCTCCGCCAGGTAATCGAGGATGACGCCGGACTGCGTGAGTTTGGTGTCGCCGTGGATGAGGACGGGAACCTCGCCCATTTCGTTGACCTCGGCGCGGTATTCGGGACTGCGCGTCTGGCCGCCGAAATAATCCACCCAGATGGGCTGCCAGTCGAGCCGGCACAGCTCAAGCATCAGGGCCGCCTTGTAGGCGTTACCCGATTCCCCGAAACAATAGAGCTGATACGAACTCATGACGGGGCCAGCCTAGTAAAGACCGCGCCACCACGCAATGCGCCAGACGAAAGACGCGGATCAAACCGGCCATGTCGCATTTGAGGCGAGACTTTTGCGGCGGGCATTGCTAGTTTGCCAGCCGATCAAGACCAAATGAAGGGGATCATGACAATGAAGCGCACAGCACTCGTTGCCGCACTGGCTTTACTTTCCGCCTCGCCCGCCTTCGCCCATGCGGGCCACGGCATTGCCTCCGGGTTCCTCCATCCGTTCCTCGGCTGGGACCATCTCGTCGCCATGCTGGCGGTGGGCGCCTGGGGCACCGCCCTCGGCGGACGCGCCATCTGGGCCGTGCCATTGGCCTTTGTGAGCATGATGAGTGTGGGCGGCGGCCTCGGCATGGTCGGACTTGCGCTGCCCTTCGCCGAGACGATGATCCTGGCCTCGGTGCTGGTGCTTGCCGGATTTGTTGTGGCGCGGGTGAAGATGCCCCTGTGGAGCGGCATGGCGGTCGCCGGCCTGTTTGCCCTGGCCCACGGCTTTGCGCATGGCGCTGAAATGCCGGTCCTGGCGAATGCCTGGGTCTACGGCGCGGGCTTTGCCGCCGCCACCGCGCTCATCCACGCGCTTGGCGCCCTCGCGGCGCTGGCGCTGAGGAAGGCCAAGGCGGCGCGGGCCTAGCTGGAATCAGCCGCCAGGCGTTGTATCCGGATCGGTCCGGGGCCCGCCCTTGCCATGCGTATGCGCTTGCGCCACTGTCGAAGTTTCGAGGCCGTTCAACAGGTGGATCGCGGCTGACATCGATTTGATCAATGCTTGGGCAGATGACACGACGAAATCTCATACTTATCCATCGTGGCCCTGAATATGAAGAGGACTTCAAGGATATCTCGGAAAAGATCTTCGCCCTGGACCCGGATATCACGATATACGCGCTTGCGGCGGGTTCGGACGATCAATTGCCTGAAGCGGCCTGGCAACGGCCGACACTCACCGTGGCCCTGAATCCGGTTTTCAATCTCAGGGTCAGGCGCGGGCCAGTTCTAAAGAACTACCAGATTGATAAACTCGTACAACAAAGGATATTCCGTGAAGCGGGCATAGCCACGCCCCCAATGCTCCCGTTCACGATTGGCATGCGTCTCGATCCCATCATGTTTGGTGAATTTGTCGTCATCAAGCCGATGAGCCTCGACCTGACCTCGCATGGCGACGGAATCCAGATATTCAGGCGCAGGCGGCTTGAAGACATGCAGCAGCGCGACTTCCCGCAAGAACACCCCATACACCGGGACAGGCAAGGCTACCTGGTCCAGAAGTTTGTCGATACGGGCGAATATCCAACCCAACACCGGCTTCTGAGCCTCTTCGGCGAGCGGCTTTTCCATTACCGGACCATTTCATCGGATGCCAGAAAATCGCTTGGTGCGGCAAATGAAGAACTCGAGAAGTCAATCATTGCGACGCAAAGCGCCAGCCACCGCCGCAGGGAATTGGTGTCAGACGCCCGGTTCGCGGAAACCGCGCGTAAACTTCACAGCCAGTTGCCGGAAATCCCCCTTCTTGGCATCGACATCCTCGTGGAGCCTGCGACATCCCGGCATTTTGTCATCGAGATCAATGCCGGCGGAAACACCTGGGGATTCAGCTCGAGCCTCGCCGCCCCCCTGCGGCGGGAGCTGGGGCAGCAAAATGCAAGAGGCGGCAGGAAATTTGACAGGGTTGGAAAGAAGCTCCTGAAAGAGCAGTTCGGGGCCTTTGACCTGGCGGCCAAGGTTCTGCTTGAAAAAACCTGCCTTGCGGCTTCATGAACCGGTGGGCGCGAGGCGAATGGAGGAATCGTGAAGGTGTTGTGCAAGAGCGGCTTGGCGTTCAGGCGGCTGGAGCTTCCCAAATTGACCAATCACAATCCATGCAATCCGTCCATCTTGGTGGATGGCGAACGGATTGTGGCGAGCTACCGCGGCTGCAATTACTTCCTGAGGGAGCACGGATACAGCCGGTTCTACGGATCATGGTCCTCGCCCGTCACGGACAGCCAGAACTACATGGCCGAAATATCCGATGACTTGACGTGCCTGGGCGCGGACTTCATCGAGGACCGCCACGTCAGGGCCAGGCGGGATTGCCTGGACGGCATCCAGGACTTGCGGATATTCAAATGGAGAGGGGAAATCTTCGCCGTCGGTTCCGGCTGCAATTCAAGAACATTCATCGAGAAGACCGCCCGGCACCCTGAGTGCACAATGGTGCTCGGCAAGATCGAAAATAACAGGTTCGAAATCGTCACTTCTTTCAACTCGGGCCATCCGGTCGAAAAGAACTGGATGCCATGGGTCATGGAAGACAGGCTTTTGTTCATCTACGCGCCCGCCCCCTTCGTTGTCCTGGAGTACGACCATTCGAAGAAGAGCTTGCGCCAGATTGATGTCCCGGATGAAGGGCTGCTGCCGAAAAGCAGCGGAAGCTCATGCGTCATGCCATTCGGCGAGAAATTCATCGGCGTGCTGCATTGGAAGTCGTACGAAGAGGGCAAAGCGGTCTACCGGCACAAGCTGTTCGTTGCGTCGAAGGACCTCAGGATACTGGATGTCAGCAGCGAGTTCAGCTTTGAGGGAGAGGCCGTGGAATTTTGCGCCGGCATGGCTTTCAAAGGCAATGATCTGTATTTTTCCTACGGAATTTTTGATGAAAAGGCGGTCATCCTGAAAATGCCGAGGGCGGAGGCCCTGGATTTCCTGTTTTCCTGACAAGCCGCAGGGGCACTTGCCCTATCGCACATCCAGCACGCTGGTCCGCGCTTTCCGCACCACTTCCGTTGCGGTGGAACCGCGGAACAGGCGCTGCAGGTGCGAGCGGCCTTCGTCGGAGACCACGATGATCTTGTAGAGCGAACCGCTTTCGACGATCTCCTCGACCACGTCGCCGACCGCCACCTTGCTGTCATGCACCGGGATGGTCATGGCCTTGAGCAGGGCCCGGGCATTGGTCACTGCTTCTTCCGCGGCGGTCCGGCCCGCCTCGCTTCTGGCAACCGAGAACAGGGTGATCGGCTCGCCCGTGACGTGGGCCAGCACCGCGGCCCGGCGCACCGCCTGCATGGAGCGCGGGGTGCCGTCGGTGCAGATGAAGAAGCCTTGTTTTTCCGGGCCCTTGCGCACCACCAGCACCGAGCAGGGGGCCAGCGTTGTCACCTGCTGCACCGGGCCCGCGTCGAAGAAGGCGGCGAATTCGCCGCGCCAGCGCGACGGCTCGCCGAGAATGATCATGTTGTAGGGGCCGAGCTCGTACTGGTCGAGAATGCCGTTGGCCACATCGGGCGCGGTCTTCAGCTTGAGCACGACGCTGCGCCCCTCCGGGCTCTTGTATTCAACCTTGGTATCGCCCGCCGGATCGCCCCAGGCATCCTGGGTGGCCGCTTCCTTCGGCCAGCTTTCCGGGTCAACGCCTTCCTCCTTCAGCACCTTCATGGCCTGCTTGAGATAGCGCACCCCGGGCAGTTCGAAGCCCGCTTCCATCATGTTCTGCCGCGCCAGCCGTACCTGCAGCCCGCCCGAGTGCAGGCCCTGGTCGATCGGCCGGACATGCAGGATGATCAGGTCGCAGTCATTTCCGGAGCAGAATTTCGCCGCATAGCGAACCGTCGTGTCGGATTCCTCGCTGCCATCGATGCAGGCCAGCACGCGGAACCGGTTGCGCCGCTGGGCCCGCAGGTTCTGCAGGGTCTTGCGCACCGCCACTTCCTGGCGGTCCGAGAGCTGGGTGCGCTTGAAGAAGTTTCTCATTGCAGCAGCGGCCAGTAGAAGCTTGCAAGCAGGAGCAGGACGAGCAGCGACAGCAGCATCATGCGGGCGCCGATATTGAGGAAGTCGATGGCCTTGAGATAGCCCGAGGCATAGATGATGGTGAAGGCGGGCTGGGCCGCCGGCGTCAGATAGCCGAAGGCCGAGGAAATCGCCGCGACGAAGCCGGCGCTGACCGGGTCCTCCCCGGCGGCCACCGCCGTCTTCAGGACGATGGGGGCGAGGACGGCCACGGCGGCGCCCGCCGTCATGGTGTTGGAAACCGCGATGGTGAGCAGCGAAACCACCAGGTTGAAGCCGAGATCGCTGCCCGCCCCGACATGGTTCATGGCCATGATGACGCTGCCCGCCACCCATTCCGCCGCCCCCGTCTCCTTCATTTCGACGCCGAGCGAAATGGCTGCCGCATAGAGCAGGACGACGCCCCAGTTGACGCCCGCATTGATGTCTTCCCAGCGCACCAGGCCGAGGATCAGGAAGGCGGCGGTGCCGGCGATGGCGATGACGCCAAGGCCAAGCACGTCGGAATACATCACCCACGCAATGATGGTCAGGAGGAAGACGGCGATGGTGAGCCACTCGGATGCTTTCATCGGGCCCTGCATCGAGACCTGGGTGCGCAGCCGGCTGACGGCGCGCGACATGTCGGTGACTTCCGGACGGAAGGTGAAGACCAGCAGGGCCGCGACAATCGGCAGGCGGACCAGGAACATGGGGAAAGCATATTGGATCCACGAGACATAATCCATCAGGTAGCGCCGCGTGGCGGGGTCCGCCGGATCGTAGAAGAAGTCCTTCCAGTAGCTGATGATGATGGCGTTGCGCGCCCCCCCCGACGGCGTGGCCACGCCGGCGATGGAGCAGCCGTAGGCAATGGAAAACAGGATGACCGCGGCGAGGTTATGGACCTTCTTGGGATCGTTCGAGGTCAGGGTGATCAGGGTGACGCCCACCGGCAGCATCATGGCGGCCACCGTGTGTTCGCCGATGAAGGCGGCGAGGATGCCGCACACGGTGGTGATGCCGAAGCTGATCCAGTAGACGTTGGTGCCGGTCATCCGCACGATCCACCAGGCGATGCGTTTGTCCAGGCGCTGCTTGACGATGGCCACCGCCAGCATCAGCGAGCCCATGATGAAGAGGACGGAATCGGTCATCAGGCTCTGCGCCACCTTGGTGGGGTCCATCTTGAGCAGCAGCACCTCGCCGACGATAATGAGCAGCGGAACGGTGGGCAGCGGAACGGCTTCGGCGACGAACAGGATGGTCGCCATCATCGACATGCACAGGACGATCTGCCCCTGGTGGCTGAGGCCGGCGGGGGTGGGCGCCGCCATGAAGGCAAAGCCCAGCATCATGCTGATGATGAACCAGCGCCGCTTCCACACCATGGAGAGATCGATTTGCGAGCTGACCAGCCGGTAGCGCTGGTAGCCGCGCCGCCGGAAACGCCCGAGCCGGGCCGACGGCTCATGGGCCTGCAGGCTGTCCCTTGCGAGCGAAAAGGCGGTTGTGGTTTGCGTTTGCGTCATGCCCCAACCCTTGCGGTTGCCGTGAAGTCCATGGGATAAGAGCTTAAGTTTGAAAGTGTTAGGATTAGCTTATGAAGGCCGTGGAGCCGGTTCTCAAACATCTCGACGGCGGTTTGAAAGCCAGTCTGGACCGCCTGCTTGAACTGGTGCGGTTTGCCTCGGTGGGCACCGATCCGGCCTATGCCGCCGATTGCCGCAAGGCCGCCGCCTGGGTGCGCGACACGCTGGCGGGCCTGGGCTTTGCGGCGCAGCTTCACGACACCACGGGCCAGCCGGTGGTGATCGGAAAATACGCGCCCGCGGGCCTGTCCCATGCGCCCCATGTCCTTTTCTATGGCCATTACGATGTGCAGCCCGCAGACCCGGTGGACCTGTGGGACACACCCCCATTTGAACCACAAATCCGCAAAGGGAAAGACGGACAGGAGCGAATTTTTGGCCGCGGCGCCAGCGACGACAAGGGCCAATTCATGACCTTTCTTGAGGCCTGCCGGGCCTGGCTGGCGGTCCACAGGGCCTTGCCCTTCCGCCTCACCGTGCTGATCGAGGGCGACGAGGAGGGCGATACCTCCCACCTCGACCGCTTTGTGGCGGCAAACCGGAAAATGCTGGCCGCCGACGTGGTCTTTGTTTGCGACACCAGCATGTGGGACGACCGGACACCGGCCATCAAGACCCTGCTGCGCGGCTGCATCGGCGATGAAGTGACCATCACCGGTCCGCGCATCGACCTGCACTCGGGCTACTACGGCGGGCCCGCCGTGAACCCGATCAAGGTCCTGAGCCGGATCCTGGCGGAACTCCACGACCGGAACGGCAAAGTCGCCATCCCCGGTTTTTACGATGGGGTGAAACCCATTCCGGCCGGAACCCGCAGGCAATGGGCCGGGCTGAATTTCTCCCACAAGCAATTCCTCGGCAAGGTGGGGCTGGGGCTTCCGGCAGGCGAGAAGAATTTCTCCGCCCTCGAGCAGATCTGGGCCAGGCCCACCGCCGAGGTCAACGGCATCCTCGGCGGCTACACCGGGGCAGGGGCCAAGACGGTGCTTCCCGCCAAGGCCATGGCCAAGCTCACCTTCCGCCTGGTGGGCGGACAGAATCCGCGGAAAATCCGTGCCGCCTTCCGCAAGTTTGTCCGTGCCCGCCTTCCCGCCGATTGCAAGGCGGCATTCCTGGCTAACGGCGGCGACAGCTCCGGTGTCAGCGTGACCCTGGACACGCCCTATGTGGCGGCGGCGCGCAAGGCGCTGCGCGACGAGTGGCAGCGGGCCCCGGTGATGGCCGGCAGTGGCGCCTCCATTCCGGTGGTGGAGAGTTTCAAGAAGCACCTGAAACTTGACAGCCTGCTGGTCGGCTTCGCCCGCGCCAGCGACAGCGCCCACAGCCCCAACGAAAAATATGATATGGAAAGTTTCCACAAGGGCATGCGCTCCTGGGCCC
Source organism: uncultured Aestuariivirga sp. (assembly GCA_964604435.1). Lineage (GTDB taxonomy): Bacteria > Pseudomonadota > Alphaproteobacteria > Rhizobiales > Aestuariivirgaceae > Aestuariivirga. The sequence continues at coordinate 23,520 of CAZRZB010000007.1, forward strand.
GCATAATCGCCGAACTGAGTTGATGAGGATCCGATGACCGATATTGCCGCCGTTCTTTCCGCCGCCGACAAGGGCCTTGAAAAAAGCCTCGGCCGGCTCTTTGATCTGCTCCGCATTCCCTCCATTTCGACCGATGCGGCCTACCAGGCCGACTGCGAGAAGGCGGCCGCCTGGCTGGTGGCGGAACTCACCGCCCTGGGTTTTGCCGCGACCGCCCGCAAGACTCCGGGCCGCCCCATGGTGGTGGCCCACTACACCCCGAAGAAGGCGACGCCCAAGACCCCCCATGTGCTGTTCTACGGCCATTATGACGTGCAGCCGGTGGACCCGCTGAACCTGTGGAACTCGCCGCCCTTTGAGCCCGTCCGCAAGACCGATGCCGATGGCGTCGAGCGCCTCTACGGTCGCGGCACCGCCGACGACAAGGGCCAGCTGATGACCTTCGTGGAGGCCGCCCGCGCCTGGATTTCCGCCACCGGCAGCCTGCCCGTCAAGGCCACCTTCCTGATCGAGGGCGAAGAGGAGTCGGGCTCGCCCTCGCTCATCCCTTTCCTCAAGGACCACAAGGGCGAGCTTTCCTGCGCCGCGGCCTTCGTCTGCGACAGCAACATGTGGGACGCCAAGACCCCGGCGATCACCACGAGGCTGCGCGGCCTGGTGCATGACGAGATCACCGTGACCGGCCCGCGCATCGACCTGCACTCCGGCATGTATGGCGGGCCGGCGATGAATCCCATCCGCGTGCTGACGAAAGTGCTGGCGGCGCTGCACGGCAAGGATGGCAAGGTGGCCATTCCGGGCTTCTACGATGGCGTGAAGCCGCTGCCCGCCGCGACCAAAAAGCAATGGCAGGCGCTGAAATTCTCCGAGACGAAATTCATGGGCGATGTCGGGCTGAAAGCGCCCGCCGGCGAAACGGGCAAATCGGTTCTGGAACAGATCTGGGCCCGGCCCACGGCTGAGGTGAACGGCATCTGGGGCGGTTATACCGGAGTTGGCGCCAAGACCGTTCTGCCGTCCAAGGCCCATGCCAAGATCACCTTCCGGCTGGTGGGCCAGCAGAAGCCGGAAAAGATTTTGAAAGCTTTCCGGAAATTCGCCAGCGCCCTGATCCCCAAGGATTGCAAGATAGAATTTTCCCGCGATGGCGGCGGGGCGCCGGCTTCCGAGATCAGCGAGGACAATGCCTTCATCCGGAAATCCGCCGCCGCCCTGAAGGCCGAGTTCAACCGGGCCCCGGTGCTGATGGGCTCCGGCGGCTCGATTCCCATCGTCCGCAACTTCAAGGATATACTCGGAATGGACAGCGTGCTGGTGGGCTTCGGCCTCAACGACGATGCCATTCACAGCCCCAATGAAAAATACAATCTGAACAGTTTCCACAAGGGCATCCGCAGCTGGGTGCGCATCATGGGAGCATTGGCGGAGTAGGGCGATGGCCAAGGACATCATGAAACTGGTCGAACATTACCACGCGGCGCTGAACAATTTCGATTTTTCCACGGCCGGGAAAATGTTCGCCGAGGATGCCGAGTATCATTCCTCGGGCATCGGCGGGCTCTACGGCCGCCAGGCCATCCTGGAAGCGATGAAGGCCTACTACGCCGAGTTCAGCGACCAGGTTTCCACCGACGACAAGGTCGAGCTTCTCGGCCCCAATGCGGTGCGCTGCCACTGGCACCTGCAGGCGACGACGAAATCCTCGGGCCGCAAGGTGCGCCGCCAGGGCATCGAGAACATCTACTTCAATGCCAAGGGCCTGATCAGCACGGTGGAAGTCCAGGACGTCGAGCCCTGCGCCGAGTGATTGCCGCGCCGTCCGCCAGGCTGATCTGAATCAATGCAGCCGGGTTGCCCGTGGGTCATCCTGACGCCACAGCGCGCCGAGGTGAAACTGGCTTGACGACGACTCCTCCAGAACTGGACGCAACCGGCATTGGCCAGGCCATGCAACACCCCGGCGAGACTCCGCCTGCCGTGGCCCGCTGGGAGCACTTCCCGCATGACGCCGATGTCGGCATCCGCGGCTTTGGGCCGACAGTCGAAGCGGCTTTCGAGCAGTCGGCGCTTGCCCTGACAGCTGTCGTCACCGGCAGCGAGGTGCGCAGCGACTCCCGCGTCGATGTCGAATGCGCCGCGCCCGACAGGGAAATCCTCTTCGCCGACTGGCTGAATGCCATCATTTATGAAATGGCGGTCCGGCGCATGCTGTTCGGCAGGTTTTCCGTGCGGATCGACGGCAACCGCCTCTTCGGATCAATGTGGGGCGAGAAAATTGACCGGGCGCGCCATAGGCCCGCCTGCGAGCCAAAGGGCGCCACCTACACGGCCCTGCGGGTCGAACGCCGGGCGGACGGGCTCTGGGCGGCAGGCTGCGTTGTCGATGTCTGAAAGGAGAGGGTGCCATGGAACCTGCAAGATTCACCCGGCTCGATGAAACAGCCTGGCAGGTCGAGCCGTTTGGCGCGATGCGCGTGCCGGCCATCATCTATGGCGATGAGGAACTGATCCGCGCCATGGACGACAAGGTTTTCGAACAGGCGGTGAATGTCGCCGCCCTGCCGGGCATTGTCAGGGCCTCCTATGCCATGCCGGATGCCCATTGGGGCTACGGCTTCCCCATCGGCGGCGTTGCGGCATTCGATGCCGGAAAAGGCGGCGTCGTATCGGCAGGCGGCGTGGGCTTTGACATCTCCTGCGGGGTCAGGACCATGACGACGGGCCTTACCGTCAAGGAGGTGATGCCCTTCCAGCGCGACATCGCCGAGTCGCTTTACCGCCAGATTCCGGCGGGCCTGGGAAGCGAGGGAGCGATCGCCCTCGAACCGCCGGCGATGGAGGCGATGCTGCTGGGCGGCGCCGCCTGGGCCATCGCCAATGGCTGGGGCGAGACAGCCGATCTTGGCCGGATCGAAGAGAACGGGACAATGGCCGGCGCCCGGCCCGAATGCGTGTCCGACCTCGCCAAGGAACGGCAGCGCCGCGAGATGGGCACCCTGGGGTCCGGCAACCACTATCTCGAAGTGCAGGCGGTGGCGGAGATTTTCGATCCCGCCGCCGCCCAGGCCTTCGGCTTGCGGCAGGACGGCGTGGTGGTGACCATCCACTGCGGTTCGCGCGGCCTCGGCCACCAGATCGGCACGGAATATCTCAGGGACATGGCCGTGGCGGCACAGGAGGCGGGCATCGCGCTGCCCGACCGCGAACTGGCCTGCGCCCCGATCACCTCGGAGATCGGCCAGCGCTATCTCGGCGCCATGCGCGCCGCGGTGAACTGCGCCCTGGCGAACCGCGAAATCCTCGGGCATTTCGCCCGCCGCGTCTTCGGCCACTACTTTCCCGAAGCTCGGCTCGAGCTGCTGTTCGACGTGTCGCACAACACCTGCAAGCAAGAAACGCACCGGGTGGACGGCAGGGACCGCTCCCTCTTCGTGCACCGCAAGGGCGCGACGCGGGCTTTCGGTCCCGGCCATCCGCAATTGCCCGAGGCGCTGCGCCCCACCGGCCAGCCCGTGCTGATCGGCGGCAGCATGGGGACCGGATCCTATGTGCTTGCCGGACTGGCCTCGAGCGAGGAAAAATCCTTTGCCTCCGCCTGCCATGGCGCCGGGCGGGCCATGTCGCGCCATGCCGCGCTGAAATTGTGGAGCGGGCGCAAGGTCGTCGACGATCTGGCCGCGGGCGGCATCATCATCCGCAGCCAGTCGAACCGGGGCGTCGCCGAGGAGGCGCCCGGCGCCTACAAGGATGTGGGCGCCGTGGTCCTGGCCAGCGAGCGCGCCGGGCTGGCCAAGCGGGTGGCGCGGATGAAGCCGCTGATCTGCATCAAGGGCTGATGGCCCGGAGGCGAGAAGCCGCCTCGGCTCGGAGATGCTTCTTCCAGAAGCCCAGCATGCGCTTCCAGCCGAGTTCCGCCGCGCCGCGGTCATGGACATCGCGCTGCTCGTTCATGAAGGCGTGGCCGGCGTCATGGCCGATTACCCTTGCTTGGCATGATTGTCAGGGCAAAACTGATAAACAATAGCATATATGTGCAGATATTGAGGTACCACCATGATATTGGCTAGGGCCGGTCCTAATGCTGGCTGGGTACAGAATGAAATATAGAGCAGAAATTGATGGTCTTCGTGCTGTTGCCGTTTTGCCAGTGGTTCTATTTCATGCGGGATTTCAACAATTCTCTGGTGGCTTCATAGGAGTGGACGTTTTCTTCGTTATTAGCGGGTATCTTATTACCTCGCTAATAATGTCAGAAAAGAATATTGGCGCATTTTCTTTATTGAGTTTCTACGCGCGACGTGCTCGCCGAATCTTGCCCGCACTTTTTTTTGTCATGCTCTGTTCAGCTCCACTCGCCTGGTTATGGATGCTACCCGATCAGTTGAAAGCCTTTGCTGATAGTGTTGCTTCGGTAGTGGTTTTTTCATCCAATATTCTGTTTTGGCGCGAGCACGGATACTTTGAAGCGGCGGTTGAATATAAACCACTACTCCATACCTGGAGCCTCGCCGTAGAGGAACAATACTATCTGCTATTTCCACTTTTTATAATTGCTGCATGGCGTTTTGGGCGAGGCAGAATTCTTTCTTTCATTGTCGTCGGAGCCGTTTTCAGTTTTGCTCTTGCTGAGTACGCTTCGCGCAATTTCCCCACAGCGAACTTCTATCTGTTGCCGACTAGAGCCTGGGAACTCCTGATCGGCGCCGGAACCAGTATCATTCTTATGCAAAGGGTTCCGTCAAATAACATATCCAATAACATTCTTGCGGCATCGGGGCTCTTCTTGATTCTGTCTAGCGTGTTTGTTTTTGATGGGAATATGCCGTATCCGAGTCTTTTAACGCTTGTTCCGGCGGTTGGAACCGCCCTGATAATTGCGTTTGCGAGTCCGCATACCTACGTGAATTATTTGCTAAGCCTTCGGCCATTTGTGGGTATTGGACTGATAAGCTACAGTTTCTACCTGTGGCATCAGCCGCTTTTCGCTTTTGCACGCATACGCAGCCTTCACACGCCTTCCAGGGAGACGTTCATCTGGCTCATCGTAATTTCTTTACTGCTCGCTTTGTTTACCTGGGTGATCATAGAACGACCCTTCCGAAGCCGCACCAGCATACCCGCCAGAACCGCGACAATCGCCGTAAGTTCAACCGCAATAATCTTCATGGGATTGAGTCTTTCGGCGCATTATTTTGATGGGTTCCCGTCTAGAAACCCGTTGATGGAGTCGGTCGAGCAGCGGATTCGCGTAAACTTCGGATTAAGTGAAAAGTGCGAATACGGTAGTGATTTCCAAGTTAAGCCTGAATGCGAGCTTGGCACCGCACCCACTTTAGTCATTTGGGGCGACTCGTATGCGATGCACTTGGTCAGTGGCATCAAAGCCGCAAATCCAGCTCTCAGTTTCGTCCAAGCGACACGAAGTGTCTGTGGGCCAATCCTGGGACTCAGTCCAACAAACTCGAAACACCCGCTTCCCTGGGCAGAAAAATGCTTGGCATTCAATAACTCGGTGTTTGAGTATTTAACGAATACGCCTGCCGCCACCGACGTGATCCTCTCCAGTCCTTTTGACCAGTATACGAATGGATCATATGATTTCTTGACAAGTGAGGGGCTTCAAAAGTGGAACACTACCACAGCAGTGAATGCATTTTCCCGGACCATTAAGAAATTGGAGGCTCTCGGAAAGAGAGTATGGGTCGTGTCCCCGCCAGCCGCGGATGGCGACCAAATAGGTTTGTGTCTTTCCAAAGCCTACATTTACGGAATCGACCTGAAATCATGTGATGTTGGCTTGAAGAAATACCTCATCAATAAGTCGCGGTCGATTGAATTCCTAAAAGAAATCGAAAACAAGGGAGCACGGGTAATTTGGCTGCCCGAGTTCATGTGCAATGATGGCGTTTGCGCTGCTTCCAAGGATGGCATTTTCCTTTATCGCGACGCTGGCCACCTTTCTCAGGAAGGTTCAGAATGGTTAGGGCTCAATACGACAGCATTGGTCATCCCCCCAACATGGGCCTCGGCGGGTTCACTCCCGCCCAGAAACTGAAGCGGCAACTGGAAACCCAAATCGCCGCGTAAGTTCTGCGCCAAATCCCCTTCAATTTTGGGGGATTGCTAGAGATGCTTCTTCCAGAAGGCCAGCATGCGCTTCCAGCCGAGCTGCGCCGCGCCGCGGTCGTAGACGTCGCGCTGCTCGTTCATGAAGGCGTGGCCGGCGTCATAGCGGAAGATCTCGAAATCGCGCTTGGCCGCCTTCAGGCCCGCCTCGAAGGCATTGACCATTTTCGGCGTGATGTAGTCGTCAGTGTTGGCGTAGTGGCCCTGGAACGGCACTCTGATGTCCTCCGGCTTGAAGGCATTCGCCGGCGGCAGGCCGTAGAAGGCCACCGCCGCGACCACTTCCGGAATGCGGCAGGCCCCGAGCACCGCCACGGCGCCGCCCATGCAGAAGCCGGTGAGCCCCACCTTGACCCCGGCCTTGCCGAGATACCGCACCGCCCCGCGCACCACCTGGTCCGTCGCCTCGGTGAAATTGAGGGACTGCATTTCGCGCGCCGCCGCTTCATGGTCGTGATAGGGAACCACGGTTCCGGCATAGAGATCGGGCGCCAAGGCCTGGTATCCCTCCAGCGCCAGGCGGTCGCAAATGCCCTTGATCTGGTCCTGCAGGCCCCACCATTCCTGGATGACCACCACGCCCGGCGCCTTGGCCGCCCCGGGCTTTGCAAGATAGCCCATGGCCGGCTTGCCATCGGCCCGCGGGAATGAAATCTTCGTGCCCATGATCGCTTCCTCCGGGATTGCGAGGGGCAAGTATGTGCCTTCGGATGAGCACTGGCAAGATGGATGCCCTTCCTTCCCGGTCCTTGCGGCCGTGTCGATTGATGCCGATCAAAGCCTGGCGGGGCGGGGCGTGCTAACCAGGATGCGGGGCGGCATTCTGATGTCACGCCACGATCTGAAAAGGAGAGATGATCATGTCGAAGAGCTGTTTGCCGCGCGCGGGCATCGCCGCGGCCGTTGTCGCCGGGCTCCTTGCATTTGCCAGCCCCGCCGCTGAAGCCAAGACCCATATTGGCATCTGGATCGGCATTCCCGGGATTTCCTACTGGGACGGCCCGGGTTATTACCGGGGCATCTACCGCCATCGCCTGTCCTGCGCCGAAGGCCGCTGGATCGTCGACCGCAGCGGCTTCAACTGGGTGCGGGCCGTTGACTGTTCGCCGCGCTATTACCACTACCGGGCGCTCAAGTCCGGCAAGCGGTACATGGTCACGCTGGATTCCCGCACCGGACGCATCAGCTATCGCCGCATGTAGGGCGGGCCATGCGTGAATTGCTTGTCCGCGATTGATCCTTATCAAGGCGGCGAAAAGGCAAGAGGATAGAGATTGCTCGTTGCAGGCGGTAGTTCATTCCCTCTCCCCCCACAAGGACTGTCTGCTCCTCCAGGACCCCGGCTCTGCCGGGGTCTTTTTTTGCGTGATGAAAGCTTGCTTGTGGGCGGATTCCCCGTCTGCCGCCTTATTTCCGGTAGTACCACAGCTTGGTGAACTCGTTGGCCAACAGGTAGGCCACGACGATGAGCAGGAGCAGGGCCATCACGCCGGGCGGCAATGGTGTGAAACTGAAGGCCCGCGCGACGGGCCCCACATAGGGCAGGGCCATGGCGGCGCCGGCAACGATGAGGGTTGCCAGCATCAGCGGCAGGCCGGGCCTGCTCCGGTAGGCCGGCAGGCGGGTCCGCAGGCTGAACACCACGGTGATTTCGGTGAGCAGCGAGACGATAAACCATGCCGTCTGGAATTCCGCCTCGCCCGCCACGAAAAAATTCATCAGCACGGCGAAGCTGACCAGGTCGAAGACCGAGCTGACCAGGCCGAAGGCAATCATGAAGCGCCTGACCTCGCCGACATTCCAGCGTTCGGCCTCCTGCGCCAGTTCCGGGTCGACATTGTCGCTTGAGATGGCAATCGACGGCACGTCGGAAAGGAAGTTGTTGAGCAGGATCTGCTTGGCCAGCAGCGGCAGGAAGGGCAGGAAGGGCGTGACCAGCGCCATGCTGATCATGTTGCCGAAATTGGCCGAGGTGGTGATCGAAATGTATTTGAGCGTATTGGCAAAGGTGAGCCTGCCGCTTTCCACGCCCTGGCGCAGCACGTCGAGATCGCTCTTGAGCAGCACGATGTCGGCGCTCTGCCGCGCCACGTCAACGGCGGTGTCCACCGAGATTCCGACGTCCGACGCGTGCAGCGCCGGCGCGTCATTGATGCCGTCGCCCAGGTAGCCTACCGCATGGCCCGCCTTCTGCAGGGCAAGGATGATGCGCTCCTTCTGCTGCGGATCGATTTCAACGAAAAGGTCGGCCTTGTCCGCCAGCAGGGTCAGCGCCTCGTCCTTCATCGCCGCGATCTGCGGCCCGCTGAGAAACGTATCGGCATTGAGGCCGATGGCCTTGGCCACATGCCGCGCCACCTGCTGGTTGTCGCCGGTGATGACCTTGAGGCGGATGCCGAGGGCCGAAAGATCGGCGACCGCCTTCTTCGCATCGGCCTTGGGCGGGTCGGCCAGCAGCAGGAAGCCCGCCAGCGTCATGTCGCGCTCGTCCTTTATGGTGTAGTCGGCCTGCACCGCGACCTCGCGCGTGGCAACGGCAAGCACCCGGAAACCTTCATCGCCGTTCCTGTCGAGGCTGGCCTGCAGCCTCGCCTTGAGGGCGGCGGTGAGCTTCCGCTTCCGCCCGGCAATCATGGCGCTGGCGCAGCTTGCCAGGACGGCCTTGAAGGACCCCTTGCTGATCATCAGCCGGGTCTTCGCCTTCTTGCCTTCCGCCACCACGATGGTGAGACGCTTGCGCACGAAGTCGTAGGGCATCTCATCGACCTTGACGTAAGCGCCGGTGCCGAGCCCGGCCTTCCTGCCGGCTTCGACGATCGCCTGGTCGATGGGATTTTCGATGCCGGTCTCGAAGGTGGCGTTGAGGAAGGCAAATTGCCGGACCGCGGCGCTTTCCCTGCCGTCGAGATCAAGGCAGGCCGAAAGCGTGACCGCCCCTTCGGTCAGCGTGCCGGTCTTGTCAGTGCACAAGACATCCATGGAGCCGAGATTCTCGAGCGCCTCGAGGCGCCGCACCATGACGCCCTGTTTGGCCATCTTGTGTGCTCCCGCCGACAGCGTGACGGTGACAATGGCCGGCAGCAGTTCCGGCGTCATGCCGACGGCGAGCGCCACGGCAAAGAGCAGCGATTCAATCAGCGGCCGTCCCATCAACTGGCTGACGGTCAGCACGAACAGCACCATGAGGATCATGACCTTGACCAGCAGGTAGCCGAACTGCCGGATGCCGCGCTCGAACTCGGTTTCGGGCTGGGCCTCGCCGATCGACGCGGCAACCGTGCCAAGCGCCGTTTGCGCTCCCGTGGCAACCACCAGCAGGCTGGCAATGCCGCTGCGCACCGAGGTGCCCGAGAAGGCGCAATTGCTGCGCCCGCCGATGGCCGTGCCGGCGGGAACGGTGCCCGGCCGCTTTTCCACCGGCATGGATTCACCGGTAAGGGCGGCCTCGGTGACCAGGAAGTCGGTGGCCGAAAGAATGACGCCATCGGCGGGCACCAGGTTTCCGGCCGACAATTGCACCACGTCGCCCGGAACGATGGCGGAGGCGGGAACCGAGGTCACAACGCCGCCGCGCAGCACCTTGGCGGTCAGCGCCAGCCGCTGGCGCAGTTCGAGCAGGGCGGTTGACGCGGCATATTCCTGGTAGAAGCCGAGCAGGGCGCTGCTGACAACGATCGCCACAATGATGCTGCCATCGACCCACTCCTGCAGGACATAGGAAAGCGCCGCGCCGAAAATGAGGACCAGCACCAGCGGGCTTTCGAACTGCCGCGCCAGCAGCCTGAGCGGCCGCACACGGCTGTCGCCGCCGACCCTGTTGGCGCCATGGCTTTGCAGGCGCCGCGCCGCTTCACGTTTCGCAAGGCCCTGTGGCGTCGTGGCAAGACCGGCCAGCAGGGTGGCCGTGTCGGTGGCCCAGTAGTCTGCCGGACGTTCCGCTGCCATCTGCACTCTCTCCGCGCTGCCGGGCCATTGACGGGGATCAATGCCCGCCCGGTGACGCAAGGCTATCACGACACCCGAGGCGTTTGGAATTAACCTTTGGAGAGGTCCGATGGCTGCAGCACAAAGCCTGCGAAAGGAACTCGATGAACTGCGCCGCGAGTTTGAAAGCTGGCGTGACCGCGAGAAGGGCCAGCATTCCAGCAAGGCGCAAGCGGCCGTGGCAGCCAGGGAAGCCGAGGGGTTCGAGGGCCAGATCGCCGAACTGAACCGCATGGTGCATGCCCTGTTCGAAGAAGCCGAGGAAAGCGTGAGCCAGCATCCGGTGGCCACCGTGGCCGGGGCGTTGGCGCTCGGCATCGTCATCGGCAGGCTGACGGCAAAGTGAGGAGTGCGAGATGAACCTGCAATCACTCGCCCGGAACGCCAGGCTCTATGCCCGCGCTGAAGGACTCGTGGCGGAAATCCGCTTGCGGCTGCTGGCCCGCAGGCTGGTGCTCTCGGTGCTGGCCGTGGCCATTGCCCTGTTGGGCCTGGTCTTCTGCAACATCGCGCTGTTCAACTATCTGCAAGCCGCCTGGGGCCCGGTGTGGACGCCGTTGATTTTGGGCCTGGCCAATCTGGGGCTGGCCGTTCCGCTGCTGCTGGTTGCCGCTGCCGCCAAGCCGGGGCCGGAACTGGCCATGGCCGAGGACTTGCGCAAGGCGGCCGCTGCCGCCCTTGAGGCTGATTTTCAAGCGGGCCAGGGCCTTGCCGGAAGCCTGAGCGGGTTTGCCGGGGAAAGCAACGCGGCCCGCCTGCTCATTCCGACCATCGGCCTCATCATCGGCGCCCTGCGCCGGAAAAAGCCCGCGGCGAAATAAGCCCCTGACGGCCACTCCCCGCCAACCGGGGCGCTCGCCCCTTAGCCTGCCTGCACCGGCAGGCCGGCGTTTTTCCAGGCCTCGATGCCGCCGTCGAGGATGAAGGCTTCGGCCTGCGCCGCCTGGGCGAGCAGGGGAGCGTTCATCCGGGTGCGCCCCCCGGACTTGCAGTGGAAGACGATCGCCGTGCGGCCCTTGCCGACCGGCGAGCCGCCGAGCGTTGACAGGGGCCTGTTGGCGGCCTGCGGAATGTTCTCGCGGGCGTGCTCGTCAACCTCGCGGATATCAACGAGAAGCGCGCCTTGCTCGATGAGACGCTTGGCCTCGGCTGGGGAAATATGCGGCAGTGACATGGGATCTGTTCCTTCTAGCAATAAATCGATTTGAGGGTTTTGAGAATCTTGACGGTATCGGGATTGGCGACGCGGTAGAAAATCGTCTGGCCGTCGCGGCGGAAGTCGACGATCTTTTCCTCGCGCATCTTGGCGAGATGCTGGGAGAGGGCCGACTGGCTCAGGCCCACCGCCTCGGCAAGCGCCATCACGCTCACCTCGCCCTGTTCCAGAAGCTTGCACAGGATCATCAGCCGGTTCTCGTTGGCGAGCGCCTTGAGCAGGCTTGCCGCCCCGGCTGCGCCCGCCGCGAGGCCGCTCATGGATCGGTCGATCAGCAGTTGCGCCATGTCACATCCTTTAAATTAGTTATTGCTAATTTAATAAGACCTAATATATTGTCAAGGAGAAATCCGGCAGGAGCGCCATATGGTTGACAAAGCCCTGATCTATCCCTTCTTCGACGAGCCCACCAACACCGTGAGCTACCTGGTGGCCGATCCGCAAACCCGGCGCGCCGCGGTCATCGACCCGGTGCTCGATTATGACCACAAGTCGGGCAGGGGTTCGACCGCGTCGGCCGATGCCATTCTGGCGAAAGCCGCTGCTGAGGGCCTTGGCATTGACTGGGTGCTGGAAACCCATGTCCACGCCGACCATCTTTCGGGCGCGCCCTATATCAAGCTCAAGACCGGCGCGAAGGTGGCCATCGGCGAGCGCGTGCGCGAGGTCCAGAAGATTTTCCGGCCGGTCTTCAATGCCCTTGACGTCTCCGGCGAGGGGGCGGAATTCGACCACCTGTTCAAAGACGGCGAAACCTTCCGGATCGGCAGCCTGCAGGCGGAAGTCATCGCCACCCCGGGCCATACGCCGGCCTGCATCTCCTACAGGATCGGGGATGCGGTGTTTGCCGGCGACACGATCTTCATGCCTGACTACGGCACGGCCCGCGCCGATTTTCCCGGCGGCGACGCCCGCACCCTTTACCGCTCGATCCAGCGCCTGCTGAAACTGCCGCGCGAAACCCGGATGTTCATGTGCCATGACTATCTGCCCAAGGCGGGACGCACCCACTATGCCTGGGAAACCACGGTGGGCGAGCAGATCGAAGGGAATGTGCATGTGCATGAGGGGGTGAGCGAGGATGAGTTCGTCGCCATGCGCTCCGCCCGCGACGCCACCCTGGCCGCGCCGATGCTGCTGTTGCCGTCCATCCAGGTGAACATGCGCGCCGGGCAACTGCCGCCCGCCGATGCCAACGGCATTCACTACCTGAAGGTGCCGGTGAAACTGGCTCCCTGATCCCTAAGGAAAGCGGGTGGGCCCGGCTATTGCGCCTGGCCGCGCCCCGGCGGCGGACTTGCAAGTGGCTGCGCCTGTTGCGGAAATTCCGGCCGGCGCGGCGCGCTGCCGGGGCTGGGCCGCCAGACGATAACGGTCGCCGTTTCGGGATCATCGGCAGGTGGAAGCATCTGTGGAGGATAGGTGATGGTGTATCGACTCATCTCTGCAATCTTGTATAGTTAACCGAACATGAATTTCGTGGAAGACGCCCAAAGTGCCCGAGCAGTACTTCATCATATTCGACAACAATGAATGGAAGATTAGCTTCAAGGACAGGCTCTATGGCCCCTATCCCGACCAGGAAGAAGCCATCGAGGCCGCCATCGACGCGGCCCACGCCATGGGCGCCATCGGCATCGAGGCGCAGGTCCTGGTCCGCGAGGCGGAAGACAGGCTCCGCACCGAATGGGCCTACGGCAAAAATTTCAACCTGTTCGAGCGCTGAGACGGCCGGGCTCCGGCCATGTCACTTATTTGGCACAGGCCCGTGGAATTTTCCGGAGCGGCTTGCACCCGCAGGCGTTTTCTTTGAGTCTGTGATTCGTACGAGGCCGGGAAAAAAAGCGGGAGTTCTCCATGTCATCACATATTTTCAAAGTTTCTTGCGCCCTGGCGGCTCTCCTGGCGGGTGCTTCGGCCGCCTCCGCCGATGAGAATTTTGGATCGTCGTTCTATCTTTCCGCGACCGGCGGCATCAACCAGATCCTCGATATCGATTACGCCGATACATCGAACACTGTCCCCTATAACGGGGCAACAGCGGGTGAGGTCACCTTTGACTACGGCATGAAGGGCTCCCTGGCGCTTGGCACATACCTCGGCGATTCGCTGCGCGCCGAACTTGAGCTGGGCTACCGCGACAATGACATCGATGCCTTGAAGCCGACCGGCGGTAGCAATGCCGGCATGTCGGGAAGTGCCACGACCACCACCCTTATGGGCAAGCTCGACTATGATTTCACCCTGTGGGGCTTCAAGCCCTATATCGGCGCGGGCCTGGGCGTGGCGAGCTTCGCCTATGACGACAAGCTCGTGTTCGATAGTGACAAGGTGGTCTTTGCCGGGCTGATTGAAACCGGGACGACCTTCGCCCTCTCCGACAGCGTCGACTTATTCACCAATTCGCAGCTGCTCATCCTGAGCGATGTATCACTCGCCGGCGGTGGCCTGGAACTCGACCGGCCCGTCGAACTGTCGAGCTCAATCGGCTTGCGCCTCCACTTCTAGCAGCGCCTTCAGCCCCGGCCGCGGTAGGGCGGGACGCCCTGGTCGGGCAGCCAGAGGTTTTTCGGCGGCGCTCCCGTCTGCCAGAACACGTCAATGGGAATGCCGCCGCGCGGATACCAGTAGCCGCCGATGCGCAGCCACTTGGGTTTCAACTCCTTGACCAGCCGCTTGCCGATGCCCACGGTGCAGTCCTCGTGGAAGCTGCCGTGATTGCGGAAGGAGACGAGATAGAGTTTCAGCGATTTCGATTCCACCAGCCAGCGCCCCGGCACATAGTCGATCACCAGATGGGCAAAATCCGGCTGCCCGGTCATCGGGCACAGGGAGGTGAACTCCGGCGCCACGAAGCGCACCACATAGGAGGTATCCGTCTGGGAGTTCGGCACCCGCTCGAGCACCGCCACATCGGGGCTGGCCGGTGCCGCCGTGGCATGGCCAAGCTGGGTGAGACCGGAAACATCAGTTTTCTTCATCAAGGCCGCTCCTGCGCGATTTTTTCAGTTCGGCCCTGACTCTGCCCGATGCCGGCGGCATCTTCAACTGCCGGTTGCTTACCCCATCCTGAACTTCGTTACATGGGCGGGCGGCGCAAGGCCCGGCAGGTTCCTGGCATCCGGCGTGGGCGCGAGGATCTCGGTGCGGATCGGAATGAGGCCCGCCCATATCGGCAGGGCGTAATCCTCCTCGTCATCGCCCGGCGGGCCGTTGCGCACCTTGGCCGAGGCTTCCTCAAGCGACAGGCCGAGCATGGTGGTGGCTTTGAGTTCCTTTGCCGTCACCGGGCGCAGCATATCCCAGCGGCCGGGGAAAAGTTTTTCGGTGAAGGTTTTCAGGCGTTGCTCTTTCTCCGCCGGATCGCTGACGATATGGGCCTTGCCCATCACCATCACCGCGCGGTAGTTGCAGCTGTGGTTGAAGGCCGAGCGTGCCATGACCATGGCATCGATCAGGCTGACGGTGACGCAGACATCGGCGTCAATGCAGGCCTCCAGCATGCGGCTGGCCGACGAGCCGTGCCAGTAGATGTGGTCGCCTTCGCGCCATTGCAGGGTGGGGGTCACATAGGGCGTGCCCTTGAAGATGTAGCCCACATGGCAGACGGGCATGGCGTCCAGAATGCCATGCACGGTTTCGGCGTCATACCTGGCCCGCTGGTTCAGGCGTTTCACGCGGGTTCTTTCGCTGGGGGCTTGGGTCATCGGCTGTCCTCTTTCTTGCAGTCTTTCTATGCGGCCTATATGGTCTGCTTGAAAGAACCAAGATAGCCACCAATGAACAGACCACTTTCAACCGCCGCCGCCAGCGAAATCGGCATCGACCGGGGCGACCACGAGGCGATCCAGTCGCAGATCGCCCGGCAGATCCGCGACCTGGTGCTGAGCGGCAGGCTAAGGCCCCAGGCCAGGCTGCCGTCGACGCGCGCCATGGCGGAGGATTTGCAGGTGGCGCGCGCCACCGTGGTGGAGGCCTATGAGCAATTGCTCTCCGAGGGCTACATCGAAACCCGCAAAGGTTCCGGCACGCGGGTGGCCGCCGAACTGCCCGAGGCGCTGCTCAATTCATCTCCAGCGCGCCCGGCCACGGCAAAGCCCGCCCGCGAGCGAGCCCGCGAACCGGCGAGGCCCTTCCGCTCCGGCCTGGTGGACTGGGAGCATTTTCCCCATGATGAATGGGGCAGGCTGCTGGGCCGCTTCTGGCGCAATCCGCCCATCGCCATGCTCGAGCATAATGACGCCTTCGGCTGGCTCCCCTTGCGCGAAGCCATTGCGCGGCATCTTTATGAGTGGCGCGGCATTTCCTGCGAGGCATCGCAGGTAGTGATGACGGCGGGCGGCATGGACGCCTTCGATCTCATCAACCGCGCGGTGTTCAAGGCGGGCGACTGGATCTGGATGGAGGAGCCGGGCTACCCCACGGCCAGGCGGGTGTTTTCCATGGGGGGCGTCAAGATCGTGGGCGTCCCCGTGGACCGCGAGGGCATCGTGGTGGTGAAAGGCCGCGAGAGGGCGGGGAGTGCCCGCGGCGCCTTCGTCACACCCGCTAGGCAATATCCCACCGGCGTCACCATGCCCCTGTCGCGGCGCCTTGAGCTGCTCGACTGGGCCGACGAGGCCAGGGCCACCATCATCGAAGATGATTACGACAGCGAGTACCGCTATGTGGGCCGGCCCTTGCCCGCCTTGATGAGCCTCGACCGCAAGGCCCGGGTGATCTATTCCGGCAGTTTCTCCAAGGTGTTTTCGCCGCTCCTGCGGCTGGGCTACATCGTGGTGCCCCGGCATCTGGCCGAGCGCTTCCGCGCCGAGCGCCTGGCCCATGGCGCGCCGCCCTCATTGATGGCCCAGCCGGCACTCTGCGAATTCATGGCCTCGGGGGCCTTTGCCATCCACATCCGCCGCATGCGCCGCATCTATGCGGCCAGGCGCGAAGCTTTGATCGCGGCGCTGGCGGGGAGCAGCCGCTTCACCATCGATGCCGCACCCTCGGGCCTCATGCTGCTACTGCGTTTGCAGCTCGGCGACAATGATGAAGCGACAGTGGCCAGACTGGCCCGCGCCGGCCTTGAGACGCAATCGCTGTCCAGCCACTACGCCGGACGCCGGCGCGAGCAGGGCCTTCTCCTCAGCTTTGCCGGCTTCACCGACAAGGACTTGCGCGCGGCGGCGAAGAAGCTGCTGCAGGAGATGGAGCGTTAGTCATGCGCATATGTCTGCGCCCGAGGCGAAAGCGGCCATTATCCGCTATCGCCGCCATGCCGCAGAAGGGCCATAAACGCCGTTGCGGCCATGTCTGCCCTATTTCTGCTATTCCCTCAGCAGCGGACCACAATAGTAGCTCAGGCAAATATCGAGATGGCCCATTCCACGGTTTCCTGTTCACCTTCCATGGTAAAAGTCTATAAAGGCGTGAGTGCCCCACAATAGGATTATGCGGGTAGTCCAAGAGGTACAATCCAGAATGGTTGCCCGCGCCGAGAGAAGCGAGCTTGCCGATGACAACAGTAGATAACGTCCAAGTCCGCCTTGCCTCACGGCCCGCCGGCATGCCCACGCTTGAGAACTTCCAGATTACGCAGGCACCGGAACCCTTGGCGCCCACGCGTGGGGTGCGCCTGAAGACGATTTGGCTCTCAATCGACCCCTACATGCGCGCCCGGATGAGCGCTCTGCCATCCTACACCGCCCCCACCCAAATCGGAGATGTGATGCCTGGCGGAACCGTAAGCCAAGTCGTTGCATCCACGCGTAGTGATTTTCGTGTCGGTGATTTCGTATTGGGATACACCGGCTGGCAAGCTTACGCCGTGTCAGACGGGAGCGGTCTACGGAAGCTCGATCATAGGCTGGCCCCAGTTTCCACGGCACTGGGGGTCTTGGGGATGCCTGGCATGACCGCCTACACAGGCTTGTTTAATATCGGGCAGCCCAAGGCTGGAGAGACGCTTGTCGTTGCGGCCGCTGCCGGTGCGGTGGGATCCGCAGTCGGTCAGATCGCCAAAATCAAGGGCTGTCACGTTGTCGGCATCGCAGGCGGACGGGAAAAAGCCGAATACGTAGTCGATGAACTTGGGTTTGACTCGGCCATTGACCACCGGTCAGCGGCGTTCGCCGATCAACTTGCCAAGGCCTGTCCTAAGGGCATCGACATTTACTTCGAGAATGTTGGTGGCGAGGTCTGGAAGGCTGTTCGACCGCTGTTGAATCCCTTCTCGCGGATACCGGTTTGCGGGGTTATCGCAAACTATAACGAGGATGGCAGCATTCAGGGGGATCAAAGCGCCGATGACCTGATGCGCGTTACGCTTTTCAAGCGGCTACGTATCCAAGGGTTTATCGTGAGTGACTTTGCATCTCAGGAGCAAGATTTTCTGCGCGATGCCGTTGCATGGTATCAGCAGGGCAAGCTCAAACATAGAGAACAAGTCATTGAGGGCATCCGCAATGCGCCCAGCGCACTCATTGGAATTCTCAAAGGCCAGAACTTTGGCAAAACGCTGATTAAAGTGTCCGATCCGGACTGAAGACTTGGCATTTCAGCTCTTCTCCCGACACTGACATCGCGCAAGACGCGATGGAAGTCCGAGACGGGTCATTCCCGCCGGTTTCGTTGTGTCTTTGATATGTCTGGTCATTGGTCCATTCAAGACATGGCGGCTTGCCCTTGAAGCTGCCGGGGCGGAGGTGATTCAAGCTCCGGAACCGGAGCCGCGAAGCCTGCGCCACGAACCCAGTTGCTGTAGTGGCATAAATACGACCGCGCCGGCCTTGAGACGCAGTCGCTGTCCAGCCATTACGCCGGACGCCGGCGCGAGCAGGGCCTTCTCCTGAGCTTTGCCGGCTTCACCGACAAGGACTTGCGCGCGGCGGCGAAGAAACTGCTGCAGGAGATGGAGCGTTAGTCATGCGCATATGCCCGCGTCCAAGGCGAAAGCGGCCACTATCGGCTCTCGCCGCCATGCCGCAGAAGGGTCAATAGCGACCGTTCGCACCGTAGTGAATTGGGGCTCCATTCGATCACTTCGTTGGCGCGGAATAGCGCAGCAATTGGGGGACGCACTATTGCCGTTTTACACAGATGATCTCGGTTGGCCGGATCCGGTCCTCGATCAGATTGCGGACCTGGTTCTTCGCCATCGCGCCGAAATCGGCGCCGAGCAGGACCTGGAAGCCGAGCGGCGACGGTCCGCTTTCGGCAAGCCGTTTGCTCACGGCCTTGAACCACTCCTTACCAATCTCGCTAGTGTCGTTCCAACCGGTGATGTCGAAGCCGGCCTCCGACAGAAGCGTCCGCATCTCGCCGGGGCTGGCAAGGAAACTCGTTGAAGCGTCCTGCGCCCAGGGCACGGGAAATAGCACGCCGCCGCCCTCGCCTTGAAGCAGGTCATAAATGCCGAATTTCCCGCGTGGCTTGAGCACGCGTGCGACCTCGCGATAGAGCGCGGCCTTGTCAGCGATATTCATGGCGACGTGCTGAGTATAGGCAATATCAAAGCTGCTGTCGGCAAACGGCATCGCCAACGCGCTGCCCTGTTGGTACTGTACACTGTCGGAAAGCCCTACGCGGAATGCGAGCTCCGTCGCCACCCGGCAATATTCGTCCGTCAGATCGATGCCGGTGATCTTACATTTGTAGGCCGAGGCGAGCAGGCGGGACGCGCCGCCGAGACCGCTTCCTACGTCGAGCACCGCATGATCCGGCCGCAGCCCGAGATGCGCGCCAAGTTCGGCGGTCGCGTCGCGGCCGCGCACATGAAACTCATCGACCGGCGCGAGATCTTCCAGGCGTGGTGCGGCTGGATTTTTTCCGGCCTTGGCTAGAGCAGCGTCAATTGCATTGAGCAGATCGCCGTGCGTGTAGTGAGCGCTCACTTGCGTTTCGATTGACATCTCCGTCCTCCGGGCTCAGGAAATCGCATCGTAACAGCAAAATTGATCGTGGCGGAAGGGGTCAAAAAACCGCTTCGCTACTGCAACATGAAATCTTGGCCAATGTCGCACTTGGGTCATTCCCGCCGGTTTCGCTGTGTCTTTGATATGTCCGGTCATTGGCCCATTCAAGACATGGCGGCTTGCCCTTGAAGCTGCCGGGGCGGAGGTGATTCAAGCTCCGGAACCGGAGCCGCGAAGCCTGCGCCACGAACTCAGTGGCCGTGGGGGGCCGTCATCAAGCTGCCTTTGATCCGCATTTCGCGGCGCTCTTGTGGGGCCGCGCCCTAGTAGCTCATCAGCATCGGCAAGGGGCAGTCGTCCAGCATGTCGCGGGTGACCCCGCCGAGAATGAGTTCGCTCCACCGCGACCGGCCATAGGCGCCCTGGACGATGAGGCCCGCGCCGATCCCCTGGGCGTGTTTCGTGATCACGCCGGCCGCCGTATCGCCGCCGCGGGGCAGGGCGGCCACGGTGATCTTCTTTCCAAGATAGGCGAGCATGGGGGCGAGCGTGTCGCCGGCCGGGACCGCGTTCAGGTCCTTTTCGCCGGTCACCGTGACGATCTCGATGGTCTTTGAGCGGTGCAGCAGTGGGATGGCGCTCCACACGGCCCGGGCCGCGCCGACGCTGCCGTCCCAGGCGATCAGGATATGGTCGAAGGAAAGGGCGGCGCTGAATCCGTTCGGCACGATGAAGACCGGCCGGCCGCTTTCAAAGATGAGATGCTCAAGCAGGGAGCCCGCGAGATATTCGCCGGAAACCCCCGCCTCGGCGAAGACCATGCCATGCAGCCTTGCCCGGCTTGCGCAGCCCCGCTTGATCACATCGAAATCGCCGCTCAGGATCTCGGCGTGGACGGTGAGGCCGGAAGCGCCGGCGATCTCGATGACCCGGGCGCGGGCCGCCGCCGCCGCGGCGGCGCTGCGCTGGTTCTCATCGGAGATCACGAGCTCGGGCGCGCCATAGGACAGCACGCCCCTGACCGACAGGTGCAGCGCCCCGATGGCAACCGAAAGCTGGGCGTTGAGCCTGGCGGCAAGATCGGCCGCCGCCTTCATGGCGGACATGGGACTTGCCGGAGCATTGTCAGGAGCAATGAAGCCGTAGAAGATTGGATAGAGCATGGCGGTCTCCCTGGTGGCCAAAGCTAGAACGATTTAGAAAAACGGCATTTGACGCAGATCAACCTTGATTATCACCCCTGGACCTAGCCTTGCGCCAGTGATCCTTTATTGACGGTTATTGAAGTTTACGCCAGTACCATGGCACCGCTTGCCCGATGGTTGAGGACGTGGACGCGTTTATGGATGCGAAGTTGAGCAAACCGGATTCATGGCGCGGCCTGAGTGCGGCGGAGGCGCGGGCCCGGTTCCTGTCGGAAGGCCCCAATGAGCTTCCGCAGTCCGCCCGCCGCACCCCGCTGCGCATTGCCGTGGAGGTGCTGCGTGAGCCGATGCTGGCCTTGCTGCTGGGCGGCGGCGTGATCTACCTCATCCTCGGCAGCCTCGAGGAGGCGCTTGTCCTTCTTGCCTTTGCCATGTTCTCGATCATCATAACCGTTGTCCAGGAAACCCGCACCGAACGGGTGCTCGAAGCCCTGCGCGACCTGACCAGCCCGCGGGCCCTGGTCATCCGCGGCGGCGAACGCCTGCGTATTGCCGGACGCGAGGTGGTGCGCGGCGACCTCATCCTGCTCGCCGAAGGCGACCGCGTTCCCGCCGATGCAAGACTGCTTGAGGCCCATGACCTGCAGGCCGATGAATCGCTGCTGACCGGCGAGTCCGTGCCGGTGCGCAAGCTTGCCGCGGCGCATGCGGACGCCTGCAGGCCGGGCGGCGATGACCTGCCCTTTGTCTTTTCCGGGGCACTCATCGTGCGCGGCAGCGGGCTGGCCGTGGTGACGGCAACCGGCGCCGCAAGCGAGATCGGCAGAATAGGCCAGTCGCTCAAATTCGTTGAGACCGAACCGCCCCGCCTGCAGCTCCAGACCAGGCGGCTGGTGCGGATCTTCGCGCTGCTGGGCGCCATCGTCAGCCTCGCGGCGGTGTTGCTGCACGGCCTGCTGCGCGGCGGCTGGCTGGATGCGGTGCTGGCCGGCATCGCCCTTGGCATGTC
>CAZRZB010000008.1:0-43021 GCA_964604435.1 uncultured Aestuariivirga sp.
CCGCCGCCCATGGGCCAAGAATCATTTTCTTCAGTAACATTGCATTTCCTCCCATTAAATACGGCCCGTTTTGGGTCCGTTTCCTTAAGTTAAATTAGCAATTCAAACACATGTCAATAAATCATTCGGAGTGATGAATTCTTCAGCACTTCTCCACACGTCGGCAGCCGTGCTGCCGAAGACCTCCTTCCTTTCATTCCCGCCCGAGGCTTCCAAGCGCTTCATCACTGGGGCGCTCCGGCGTGCAACAGGCCTTGGGCCTCCAGATCCTTCCACAGAGCCTTGGGAATTTTGGCGCTCATGTTCTTCACGTTGAGGGCCACTTCCTTCGGGCTCACCATGCCGGGGATCACCGACACCACGGCGGGATGGATGATGGGGTAGCGCAAGGCCGCCTCGGGCAATTTCACTTGGTGGGCCCTGCACACCGCATCGATCTTCCGTACCCGGTCCAATATGGGCTTCGGCGCCGGCTCGTAGTTGTAGTAGGCCCCGGCCTTTGCGCCGGTCGCCAGTATGCCGGAATTATAGGGCCCGCCGAGAACGATGCCGATTCCGCGCTTTTCGCAGAGGGGCAAAAACGACTTCAGCGCCTCCTGCTCGAGCAGCGTATAGCGGCCGGCGAGAAGGAAGATATCGAAATCGCCCTGGGCAGCCAGGATCTCGCTGACTTGCCATTCGTTGACGCCAGCCCCGAAGGCTTTGATGACTTTTTCATCCCTGAGCTTCTGCAAGGCCTTGTAACCGCCGCCCATCAGCGTCTTCACATGCCTGTCGCGGGCCGCTTCCGAGCCGTGGGTATAGGTGTCGATGTCGTGGACGTAGAGGATGTCCACATAGTCAAGGCCGAGCCGCTCAAGGGAAAACTCCAGCGACCGCATGATGCCGTCATAAGTGTAGTCAAAAACCTCGGCGCGCGACGGGGTGGCAAAAAACTTGCCGATTCCGGCGCGCTTTTCTGGCTTGCAGACCTCGAGCAGGCGTCCGACCTTGGTCGAAACCACATAATCGCTGCGCTTGCGGTCGCAGAAGAAATGATTGAGACGGGTTTCCGCCAGGCCCAGGCCATAGAACGGGGCCGTATCAAAATAGCGGATGCCGGCTTTCCAGGCGGCTTCAAGGGTGCCTTGCGCGTCCTTCTCGGAGACCGGCCGGTAGAGATTGCCGAGGGGAGCCGTGCCCATGCCCAGTTCGGTAAAGGAGATCGAAGCCCCGGAGGGCGCCGTGAACATTTTCTTTTTCATGCTGTTCCATCTTGCTTGGTTTGGAGATCGGAAAAAAGCCCGGGATTTGCCGCAGCAAAGGTCTCGAGTTCGGCCATCACCGCGTCGAGGTGGGCGCCCATGGCAGCGGCGGCGGCATTGGCATTGCGCTGCTGGATTTGATCGAGGACGGCCTGATGCTCGGCGATGGTGACTTCCTGCCGGCGCCTGGAATTGAGCAGGCGCCGCACCCGGTCAAGCCCCAGGCGGGCCGTATCGGCAACGGCCTTGACCCGTTCGAAGCCCAGAGCCTCGAAGACGGCCGCGTGGAATTCAAGATCGAAGCGGTGGAAGCCAGCGGGATCGCCAGCTTCGACGGCGGCCCTTTGGTAGCGCAGGTTCTGCTTCAGGGCTTCGAGATGATCGCCGCCGAGGTTGCGGGTGATGGCGCGGACGGCCTCCACCTCCATAGCCCGGCGGAGAAACATGTTCTCCCGGGCGGCGGAAATCTTGATCAGGCTGACCGTGGTTCCACGCTGGGGAACGACATCAACCAGCGCCTCCTGCTGGAGCCGGGTGAAGGCATCATAGATGGGGGCGCGCGAAACGCCGAAGCGTTCGGCAAAGACCTGCTTGTCGAGAACCTGCCCGGGCTTGAGTTCAAGGGAGACGATGGCCTCGCGCAGGACGAGATAGATGTGATCGCCGGCACCTCCCCGGGTACCCTTTCTTGGCGGGGCGGGCATGTCCAAACTGCGCGCTGTATTATTCATACTAACATGTTAGTATGAATAATAGGCAGCGCAAGATTTAAGTTCATCGCACATACGAGGTCGTCTAAATGCTCGACAAACCGTCACCAAAGCAGCACATGCTGCGCCTGAATGCGGCCGACAACGTGGTTGTCGCCATCACCGTTGTCGAGAAAGGCGCCCTCACCTCCGAGAACGTTACGGCGTCCGACCGCATCGGCAAGGGCCACAAGATGGCCGCAACCGCCATCAAAGCCGGCGCAGCGGTCAAAAAATTCGGCCAGATCATAGGCTTCGCCAAGGTCGATATCCCCGCCGGAGCGTGGGTCCATGAGCACAATATCGGCATGGGCGAGCTTTCCCATGACTATGCCTTTGCCCAGGGCGCAGTCCGGACGGATATTTTGCCGCTCGAAAAACAAGAGACATTTCAAGGCTTTAGGCGTCCCAACGGGAAGGTGGGGACGCGCAATTATATTGGCATCATGACCAGTGTGAACTGCTCGGCCACGGTTGCCGGATTCATTGCCCAGGAGCTCAACAATTCCGGAATACTCAAGGATTACAAGAACATTGATGGCGTTGTTGCACTGAAGATGGACAATGGCTGCGTGATGGATTTCCGCGGCGCCATCTTCGACATCCTGAAGCGCACCGCGTGGGGCTATGCCACCAATCCGAACATGGGCGGGGTCCTCATGGTGGGCCTCGGCTGTGAAGGATTCCAGATTCCACGTTTCAAGGAAGCCTATGGAATCACTGAAGGAAATACCTTCCGTACGATGACCATCCAGGAGACCGGCGGCACCGCCAAGACGGTTGCGGCCGGGGTTGCGGCAGTCAAGGCGATGCTGCCTTATGTCAATGACGTGAAGCGCGAAACCTGCCATGCCTCTGATATCATTCTTGCCCTGCAATGCGGTGGTTCGGACGGTTATTCCGGCATCACGGCCAATCCAGCACTTGGTGCGGCGGTTGACCTGCTGGTGCGCCAGGGCGGCACGGCCATCCTCTCTGAAACGCCGGAGATCTATGGGGCGGAGCACCTGCTCACGCGCCGGGCGGCATCGCGCGAAGTGGGCGAGAAACTGGTCGACATCATTCACTGGTGGGAGGATTATACCAAGCGCAACCTTATGGAAATGAACAATAATCCCTCACCTGGAAACAAGCTTGGGGGGCTTTCCACCATCCTCGAAAAATCCCTGGGAGCTGCCGCCAAGGGTGGAACCACGACACTCGAGGCGGTTTACCGCTACGCCGAACAAGTGACCGCCAAGGGCTTTGTTTTCATGGACACGCCAGGTTACGACCCGGTTGCCGCCACCGGCCAGGTGGCCGGCGGCTCCAACCTGCTGTGCTTTACCACGGGACGCGGCTCGGCGTATGGCTGCAAGCCCGTTCCGTCGATAAAACTGGCAACGAATTCAGATATCTACAGGCGTATGATCGACGACATGGATATCAATTGCGGGGATGTCATCGAAGGTGTTTCGCTGGCCGACAAGGGCAAGGAAATCTTCGCCAAAATCCTGAAGGTCGCGTCAGGCGAAAAGACCAAATCGGAAGAGCTGGGCTACGGCGACAATGAGTATGTGCCCTGGCAGGTCGGCGCCGTGATGTAGTTTCCGCCGGCGCGTCATCATTGGACCATGTTTTACCCCGAGTTTGGCCTTAACCAAGGGTTAAATGATAAGTTCCATCAATGGGATACAGCCCATGGTGGCAAGGGACGACGATGGGACTATTCGGCGGCAGAAGAGGCAACTCCCGACATGAGCGGCGGGAGCCGCAGCTCTTTGATCCCAAGAAGAAAAGGAACCGTGCCGCGGATGGCACCCAGCATCGGCCACGGCGGCGGCGGTCGTTCTTGCGCTGGCTGTTGTTCTTCTCCCTCAAGTCGGCTGTCCTCGGCTGCATCGCGCTGGCGGTGATCTTCGGCTATGTCTGGTTCTCGCTGAACCAGAAGGGTCTGCTGCAAATTCCCGAACAGCAGCCCGGCATCATGCTTCTGGCGGAAGACGGCACGGTGCTTTCGGAACAAGGTTCGTTCTTTGGCGACCAGGTGCGCGTCTCGGAACTTCCGGACTATGTGCCCAATGCCTTGATCGCCATCGAAGACCACCGCTTCCGGTCGCACTTCGGGGTTGAC
This sequence comes from uncultured Aestuariivirga sp., assembly GCA_964604435.1. Lineage (GTDB taxonomy): Bacteria > Pseudomonadota > Alphaproteobacteria > Rhizobiales > Aestuariivirgaceae > Aestuariivirga. The sequence goes on from CAZRZB010000008.1 coordinate 4,107, forward strand.
CCGGTGAGCCTGGTGCGCGCGGCGGCGCAGAATTTCGCGGCGGGACGCGTGGTCCAAGGCGGCTCGACCATCACGCAACAGCTTGCCAAGAATCTCTTTCTCAAACCGGAACGCACCTACAGCCGCAAGGCCCAGGAACTGGTCCTGGCGCTTTGGCTGGAAACACAATTTTCCAAGGACGAAATTCTCCAGCTCTATCTCAACCGCGTCTATTATGGCTCGGGGGCAACGGGCATCGAAAAGGCCGCCCAGGTTTTCTATCACAAGTCGGCGGTTGAGCTTACCCTGATGGAAGCTGCCACTCTGGCCGGGGTTCTCAAAGCCCCCACCAATTATAATCCCATCATGCACCCGGAAGCGGCGGCAGCGCGCGCCAGCCTGGTCGTCAATGCCATGGTCGATGCCGATTTTATCAGCCAGGGCGAAGCGGATCAGGCGATGAACGCGCCGGCGACCGTCGTTGCCTCGGATTATATCCCGGCAACCCAATATGTGGTGGACTGGATCAACGAGCAGCTGCCCTTGCTTGTCAAAAACTACGGCCAGTCGATCATTGTTGAAACCACCATCGATCCAAAGCTTCAACTCATTGCCGAAAAATCCTTGCGGAACCATTTGAATGCCGAGGGCAAGAAACTCAATGTGACGCAGGGCGCCATGGTCGTCATGGATACCTTCGGCGCGGTCAAGGCGATGGTCGGCGGCAAATCCTACAAGCGCAGCCAGTTCAACCGGGCCACCAAGGCGATGCGCCAGCCGGGTTCGGCCTTCAAGCCCTTTGTCTACCTTGCGGCCATGGAACAGGGCTACACGCCGCAGTCCATTGCGGTGGACCAGCCAATTCGCATCGGCAACTGGGAGCCGGAGAACTACAAACACAAATATCTTGGCGAGGTGACGCTCCGGACGGCCTTGGCCCTTTCGCTCAACACGGTTGCGGCCCAGCTTGCCAACAGCGTGGGGCCGGAAAACGTCGTGGCCGTGGCGCACCGTCTTGGCATCACCTCGCATCTCGGCACCGACGCTTCCATTGCGCTTGGCACCTCGGAGGTGACCCCTCTGGAACTGACATCCGCCTTTACCCCCTTTGCCAATGGCGGCTACAGCGTCGTGCCCTTTTCGGTGCGCCGCATTGTGACGCGTGACGGCCTGATCATTTACGAGCGCAGCGGCGATGGGCTTGGCCAGGTCATATCCAACCGGGATTTGGGTTCGATGAACATGATGATGCGCGCCGTCGTCAACGAAGGCACGGCCAAGAAAGCGCAGCTCGCCGATTTCGATATCGCGGGAAAGACCGGCACCAGCCAAGATTACCGCGATGCCTGGTTTGTCGGCTATTCCACCTATTTCGTCGGCGGCGTGTGGCTTGGCAACGACGACAACACGCCCACCAAGAATGTCACCGGCGGATCGGTGCCGGCGGCTATCTGGAAAGATGTGATGGAGGTGGCGCACGCTAATCTTTCGCCGGCGCCGCTGCCGGGATACCTGGACGAGCAGCCGGATGCCCAGGACCCCTATCTCATGTCCCAGGACGGCAACGGGGAATTCGCGAATGGCCAGGACGGCTTCCAGGATTTTGAAACGCCGAAACGGAAGAAGGGATTCTTTGAACGCATCTTCGGCAGCAGTGACGATTCACAGACGCGAAAGATGAAAAGACGCCAGGCGGAAGGTGAGAACAATTCGATCTACTAGGACATCGCGGCATTAGCTGGTGGCCTGGATCTGCGCGCCATGGCCAACCCCTCTCGACGAGGCGTCACTCATGCAATAGTCTCCCATTGCGGCAGGTACAGAATATCGGTCAGCTCAACTAACAGATGGACGGATGCACCTCGGCCACACCGGCTGAAACTCCAGGAAGACCGAAAAGGACGCCGGCATGGCAACTGAAAAAGTCGAGACGCTCATCATTGGCGGCGGCCAGGCCGGGCTGGCGCTGAGCGAACACCTCGGCAAGCGCGGCGCGCCTCACCTCATTGTCGAGCGGCACCGAATCGCCGAACGCTGGCGCTCGGAAAGATGGGATTCTTTGGTTGCCAACGGCCCGGCCTGGCATGACCGGTTCCCGAGTCTGGTCTTCTCCGACATCGATCCGAACAGTTTCGCCAGCAAGGACCGGATCGTCGAATATTTCGAAACCTTCGCAAAGCAGATCAATGCCCCCGTCCGCTGCGGTGTCGAGGTCAAATCCGTCGAGAGGAAAGCGGGGGGAACCGGTTTCCGGGCCGAAACCTCCCACGGTGTGATCGAGGCCGGCAACGTGGTCGCCGCAACCGGACCATTCCAGCGCCCGATTATCCCGGCCGTCGTGCCGCCCGACGCAGGGATCATGCAGTTTCACTCCACCGTCTACCGCAATCCCGGCCAGTTACCGGAGGGCGCGGTGCTGGTGGTCGGGGCGGGCTCATCGGGGGTACAGATCGCGGATGAACTGCTGCGGGCGGGAAAGCGTGTCTATCTTTCGGTTGGCCCCCATGACCGGCCCCCCATCCGCTACCGCGGGCGTGATTTCTGCTGGTGGCTGGGGGTTCTGGGCATGTGGGACGCCAAGACCCGCGAAGCGGGCATGGAACATGTCACCATCGCGGTGAGCGGGGCCCATGGCGGCCATACCGTGGACTTCCGGCGCCTTGCGGCGCGCGGGATGACTCTGGTGGGCCGGGCCGGACCGTTCAAGGAGGGGGTGATGCATTGCGCGCCTGATCTTGCGCGCAATATTGCGCAAGGTGACGCGCATTACCTCTCCGTGCTCGACGCCGCCGACGCCTATGTGGCGAACAACGGCCTTGACCTGCCGGAAGAACCGGAGGCCCGCAAGATTGATGCGGATCCGCCCTGCGTGACCAATCCAATTCTCCAACTAAACCTGGCAGAGGCGGGAATAACCTCGATTGTCTGGGCAACAGGCTTTGTCCTTGATTTTGGCTGGCTGAAGGTTGACGCATTCGATGCGAGGGGCACACCGCTGCATCAGCGCGGCGTATCCGCGGTACCAGGCCTGTACTTCCTGGGACTGCCCTGGCTGTCGCGCCGGGCTTCTCCCTTCATCTGGGGGGTCTGGCATGATGCCGAGTATCTGGCAGACCATATCGCGGAGCGCCGCTAGCCCCACCCCAACAACGCTGCCGTTGCCCAGCCTCCCGGAGCCAAGCCTGCGAAAGCTTACGGGCTTAAGCTTGCCGTCCGGTCCGGAACAGCAGCACGTTCAGCCCGCCGTGGGACACGGGCCGGCCGGGGGCTGCGAAGGGCAGGCCGGTTGCCTTGGCCAGCGATGCGTCGGTTGTTATCAAGCCCACGCGCCAGCCGGCGAAGCGGGTCAAGAGCGTCTTTCCGAGTGCCGCGTAGAGAGCAACGAGTGGCTTCCTGTCGCCGATGCGGATGCCATAGGGCGGATTGACGATCACCAGTCCGGGCGGGCCGGGAGGCGGGGTAAGATTGCTGGCGGCGTGCTGCTGGAACACAGTGAATTCGCTCACCCCGGCGCGCGCGGCATTGGCACGAGCCATCCTGATCGCCCCTGCATCACGGTCGCTGCCGAAGAAGTGAAGGGCGGGCCTGGTTCCCTTCGATGAATCGCGCAGACGCTTCCAGGCGGCCGCGTCGAAGCTTGTCAGTTGCTCGAAGGCAAAGGTCCGTGAGCGGCCGGGTTTGAGACCGGCGGCGATTTCCGCGGCTTCAATGACGAAAGTGCCGGAGCCGCACATCGGATCGACCACCGTTTCACTGCCGTCATAGCCACATTGGCGCAGAAAAAGCGACGCCATGGTTTCGCGCATGGGCGCCTTGGCGACGGCTTCCTTGTGGCCCCGCTTGTGCAGGGATTCGCCCGACGTATCGAGGCTGATGGTGCACAGGTTATCCTCGAAGCGGGCCATGATGCGCAACTCGGCGTCGGCGGAGACGGGAGCGCCGAGTTCCTCGTGGATCGCCGTTTCAATCCGCTGGGCGGCAGCGCCCGCGTGGTAGATGCGGGATTTCTTGCAGGTGGCCTCGACCTGGACCGGCACATCGGGGCGCAGGAACTGCCCCCAGGGAAATTTGCGGGCGAGTTTGTCGAGTTGGGCCAGGTGGCCCGCATGAAACGCGCCGATGCGGGCGAGGACACGCGTGGCGCCGCGAATTTCAAGATTGGCCCGCCAAACTTCCGGCCAGCCGCCGTGCACCAGCACACCACCGGTCACCGCCTTGGCGTCGATGAAGCCCAGTTCCTTCGCCTCGGCGCAGAGCACCTCTTCAAGGCCCGGAGGCGACACCAGAAATATCTCAAAATCGCCATCTTTGGTCATCGCGCCCACAAACTTACGGGCTCAGGGCCTGATGCGCCGCGAAACGGTGCAATTCCGCGCCATTCGCCTTGAACCAGTGCTTGGCGGCGGAGGCATGGGGGCAGTGCTGCAGGACCAGGCGCCAGAATTTCGGCCCATGGTCCATGTGGCGGCGATGGGCCACTTCATGGGCTGCGACATAATCCAGGATATGGCCCGGCGCCAGGATAAGCCGCCAATTATAGGAGAGATCGCCCGATGCCGAGCAGGAGCCCCAGCGGCTCTTCTGGTCACGTACCGATATCCTCTTGAAATTGGCTTCCATTGCCTTGGCATAACGCAGCGAAGCTTCGGTGAGATCGGCCTTGGCCTGGGCCTTCAACCAATCCTGCAGGCGGCGCCCGAGATGGAGAGGATCGCCAGGCACGAGAATGTGGCGGGCCACAGGGTCAACGGTAATCACCCCGCGGCGCCCCCCGGTGGAGCGAACCTCATGAGGAATGCCCCGCAGCGGAATGACGGAGCCCGGGCTGAAGACGGTTGGCGGACTTCTTTGTTGCAGGTGTTTTGAAATCCACGGCAGCGACTTGTCGACAAAGGCCTGGGCGCGCGCCGCATTCACATTTCTTGGCAGAGTTACCACAACGCCAGCCGCCTCGCGCGTCAGGCGGAGAACAATTCGTTTGGCCCGGCTGTTGCGACGGAAACTCACCGCCACGGGCCGGTCGTCGACAATGATGGAATAGGGCGCGAGCTGGACTTCCGAGATTGCTTTCACAAACTTGCGAAGCAGGCCGGCCATCAGGCGTGGGCGCTCACAAATTTCACAATCATCGGCACCACGTCATTGCGGAAGCGCGAACCGCTGAACACGCCGTAGTGGCCCACACCCAATTGCAGGTGATGCAGCTTCCGTTCCGGCGCCAGGCCGGTGCAGAGATCGTGGGCGGCTTCGGTCTGGCCGACACCGGAAATGTCGTCACGTTCGCCCTCAATCGTCATCAGGGCGGTTTTGGTGATCTTGCCGGGGTCGACCGATTCGCCGCGGTGCGTATAGGTTCCCTTTGGCAGCGCGTGATTGACAAATACCCGGTCGACGGTTTGCAGGTAGAACTCGGCCGTAAGATCCATCACCGACATGTATTCGTCGTAGAAATCTGAGTGCTTTTCGGCGCTTTCATCGTCGCCTTCAACCAGGTGCCAGAAGAGCTGGCGGTGGGCATCCATGTGGCGGTCAAGGTTCATGGTCATGAAGCCGGTCAATTGCAGGAAGCCCGGATAGACGTCGCGCATGAAACCGGCGTGGGGGAACGGCACTTTCATGATGACGTTCTTGCGGAACCAATCGGCACCCTTTTCCTCCGCCAGCTTGTTGACGGCGGTGGGGTTGCGGCGGGTATCAATCGGGCCGCCCATGAGGATCATCGACTTCGGGATGTTTTCTCCCGCCTTGGCATTCAGCAGCGAGACGGCTGCCATGACGGGAACCGAGGGCTGGCACACGGCCATGACGTTGACGTTTCCGCCCAGGACCTGCAGCATTTCAATGACGTGGTCGACATAGTCCTCGAGGTCGAATTTGCCCATCGCGGCGGGAACCGTGCGGGCGTCGGCCCAATCGGTGATGTAAACATCAAAGTGCGGAAGCAGGGCCTCTACCGTGCCGCGCAGCAGCGTTGCATAGTGGCCGGACATGGGGGCCACAACCAGCAGCCTTTGCTGCGGCTTCACCTTGGGATTTGCCGGCCAGGCCTTGCTGAAATGCAGCAGCGAGACAAACGGCTTGTGCAGGAGAATTTGTTCCTTGATGCCGACGGTCACGCCATTCACCTGGGTTTCCAAAAGGCCAAAGGCGGGCTTGCCAAAGCGGCGGGTGGCGCGCTCGAACATCTCCAGCGAGGCGCTCACGGCGCGGCCGGTACTTGTCGCACTCAGCGGATTCACGGGGTTTTGCCAGAAATTCAGCCCCATATCCGCTACCGCGCGCAGGGGGGCCAGGACCGCATGATTCATCTCATAGAGATTGTAGAGCATTCAGGTATGGTCCCTTCAAACGAGGCGTCGGCGCATCATGCTGCAATGCAACCTAACAAGTCCTTAGGGTTACCGCAACCGCCTATTATACTATCAATAGGGTAAATTAAGGGGAAATGGCCTCGGCGAGGTCCTTTGCCAGGGCCGCCGAGTCGGTTGAATAGGTGAAGTGCTTGAGGAACCTCCCGTCCCTGTCCATCAGATAGACGATGGAAGAATGATCCATCAGGTAGGCATCGGGTCCGGTGTTGCTCTCAACCTTGCTGTAATAGACCCGGTAGGCCTTGGCCACCGCGGCAATCTCCTCCGCTGAACCGGTGAGGCCGAGCAGGCGCGGGTGAAAATTCGCGACATACTGTTTCATGACCTCGGGCGTGTCGCGCTGCGGATCGACGGTGATGAAAATGGGCTGGATGGAGTCGCCCTTCGCTCCCAGGCTGTCAAGGGCAGCAGACATCACCTGCAATTCCGTTGGGCAGACGTCGGGACAATAAGTGTAGCCAAAAAAGACCAGCATGTACTTGCCCAGGAAATCCTTCTCGTCCACCCGTCGGCCGGTCTGGTCGGTCAGCGAGAACGGGCCGCCGACCAAGGCGGTCCCGCTGATAACCGGAGCCCCGGGTTTGACAGAAAGATAGTAGGTGGAACCCGCAATGGTGATCGCGGCCAGCAGAGCGAGGACCGCGAGGGCGACCTGCAGTCGCGAGGGGGCATAATGGGGTTTTGGCATTTCGAGGGCTTTATCCTAATGTTGCTGAAGAGTAAATCTTAAGGTGGCCTGATATGGCAATTTTTGCGGCCCCGGTTGAGGGGCCGGAGACCTTCAGCAGTTCGGCGGGACTTCTCCGGCTTCGCACCCTGGTGCGGTTGCGGTGGCTTGCCGTCCTTGGCCAATCGCTGGCGGTTTTGGGGGTCCGTTTCATTCTTGATTTTCCCCTGCCGCTGGGCCCCTGCCTCGGCGTCATCGCGCTCAGCGCCTGGCTCAATATTTTTCTCACCTTGCGCTGGCGCTCCAGTTTGCGGCTGACACCAACCCAGGCGGGGTTCCTCCTGGGGTATGACGTCATCCAGCTGGCGCTGCTGCTTTTCCTTACCGGCGGGCTGGAAAACCCCTTTGCCTTCCTGTTTCTTGTCCCGGTGACCGTATCGGCCACCTCGCTTCCGCTGCAATGGACGCTGTGGCTCAGTATGATCGCGTTCCTGTGCGCGAGCTTCCTGGCGGTCTTTCACTTGCCCTTGCCATGGGATAGCGCCGCGCCCCTGGTTCTGCCCAAGGCCTACATTGCCGGCATGTGGGTGGCGATCATGTGCGGCGTGGTGTTTTCATCCATCTATGCCCGGCGCATTGCGGAGGAGGCCCGGCAAATGTCCTCGGCGCTGACTGCCGCGGAACTCGTCCTGGCAAGAGAACAACGGCTCTCGGCCCTCGACGGCCTTGCGGCAGCGGCAGCCCATGAACTGGGGACGCCGCTGGCCACCATTGCACTGGTCGCCAAGGAACTGAAACGGGAATTGCCCGAGACGGGGCCCCATACGGAAGATATCGACCTGCTGATCAGCCAGACGGGAAGATGCCGGGAAATCCTGTCGCGGCTAGCCAACCGGGATACGCCGGCCGATGACATGTACGACCGGGTCAAACTCTCGGTCATGATCGAAGACCTGGTGGCTCCCATACGGGGACCCGACGTTACCATCGACATTTCAATCGCCGGCGATGGAACGGCCGCCCGGACGCCGGAACCGGTATTCCGGCGAAACCCCGCGATTGCCTATGGCCTGGCAAATCTCCTGGAAAACGCCGTCGACTTTGCCGAGCGGAAGGTGAGCATCGTTGCCCAATGGTCCGCAGCCAAGGTTTCCCTTCTCATTTCAGATGACGGGCCTGGCTTCGACCAGGCCATATTCGACCGCCTCGGCGACCCTTTTGTGACCACCCGTCCGGGGTACGGGATGGAGGATGAGGGCGAAATGGGCCGCCATGAGGGCATGGGACTGGGTTTTTTCATTGCCAAGACCCTGCTGGAACGCTCCGGGGCCACGGTTTCCCTGGCCAACCGGCCGCTGCCCGAGCACGGTGCCATCATTCGCTTGAGCTGGCCCCGGGAGGCCGTCGATTTGGCTAATGGGTAAACCAGCCCGAAGGGCCACTTGACTCGTATGAGAGTGTCAATAAGAGAGCCCAATGGTTCACGAAAATGACTGACATTAACCTTCCCGCCGACAAGACCCTCCTGCTGGTCGACGACGACAAGCCATTTTTGACCCGGCTGGCCCGCGCCATGGAAAGCCGGGGCTTTGAGGTGCGCGTGGCCGAATCCGTGGCCGAAGGCGTCCAACAGGTTAAGAAATCGGCGCCGGGCTACGCGGTTGTCGATTTGCGTCTGGGCGACGGCAACGGTCTTGACGTGATCGAAGCCCTGCACACCAGCCGGCCCGACGCCCGGGTTGTCGTGCTTACCGGCTATGGCAACATCGCCACGGCGGTGACGGCGGTCAAACTCGGGGCCATCGACTATCTGGCGAAACCGGCGGATGCCGATGCGGTTTATGGCGCGCTCATTTCAGACAAGGACAACCGCACGGCCCTGCCGGAGAATCCCATGTCGGCCGACCGGGTGCGCTGGGAACATATCCAGCGGGTTTATGAATTGTGCAGCCGCAATGTTTCGGAGACGGCGCGCCGCCTCAACATGCACCGCCGCACCCTGCAGCGCATTCTGGCAAAACGCGCTCCCAAATAGTCAGGGATCGTAGAGGCTGTGCAGGCGCTGGCTGGAGACCCGTGCTATTGCCAGGGTTACGGCCTTACGCCTGGACGCATGAAGCGGCAATTCATCTGGCCGGCGCAGAATTTCGGCACCCCAATTGTCGGCCACGATCAGTCCCGCCTCGAAGGGGATTATTCCGGGATCAAGGCGCTGCGGGATGGCGAAAAAGAAACGGTCGCAAAAATCGCGGTACTCGGGCCATTTCTGGTCAACCCGGAAATCCTCGATGGAAGATTTGATTTCGATGATCCAGATGGCTCCGCCGTCACCCAGGGCAATGACATCGGCGCGGCGCCCGGTCGACAGGGTGAATTCGTTGAGAACCGCAAAACCAAGAGTGCGCATCAGGCGCCCGACACCGCGCTGAACAGCTAGCGCGGTTTGCGACTGGCGGCCATCCACCCTCAGTTCAATTGTCACACAAAAAAACCTTTCAAACCCGGCGAATTATCAGCTTTGCGCAAATTTTATGCAAGGCCTATGGGTAGTTTTGTCGAATCAGAAAGTGGCACGCCATGACCCAATTCCGCATCGAAAAAGATTCCCTCGGCGAAATGAACATACCGGGAGCCGTCGACTATGGCATCCATACGGCAAGGGCCGTTGAGAACTTCCCGATCACCGGAATCCTGCTCAATCACTATCCCGAACTCGTGCAATCGCTGGCCATGACGAAGAAGGCTTCCGCACTCGCCAACCTTGAACTCGGCGCGCTCAAGCCGAACATTGCCAATGCCATCATCGCGGCTTGCGACCAGATTATCGCCGGAAAGGGCCATGAATTCTTCGTGGTTGACATGCTGCAGGGCGGGGCCGGCACCTCGACCAACATGAACGCCAACGAAGTCATTGCCAACATGGCGCTGCGGCACATTGGAAGGGCGCCTGGCGACTATTCATTCATAAATCCCAATGACCACGTCAACCTCTCGCAATCGACCAATGACGTCTATCCGACGGCGGTGCGCCTGACCATTCTGCGGGGCTGCCCATCGTTGCTGACCAGCCAGATTGCCCTCAAGGCCGCCTTCCTCAAGAAGGCGGTGGAATTCGACCACATCATCAAGGTGGGGCGCACCCAGCTGATGGATGCGGTGCCGATGCGGCTGGGCTCGGAATTCCGCGCCTTCGCGGTGACCGTCGGCGAGGACATCGACCGGCTCAAGGAATTCGCCAACCTGCTGCGCGAGGTGAACCTTGGCGGCACGGCGATCGGCACGGGGATCAATACGCCGGAGAATTATCCGGCCACGGTCATCCGCCATCTCGCCAAGGTGTCCAGCACCGAGCTTGTCACCGCGGGCGATCTCATCGAGGCCACCTCCGACATGGGGGCTTTTGTAACCTTTTCCGGGGTGCTGAAACGCATTGCCGTGAAGCTTTCCAAGATCTGCAACGACCTCAGGCTGCTCAACAGCGGGCCGCGCGCCGGCCTCGGGGAGATAAGGCTTCCCTCGGTGCAGGCGGGTTCGTCGATCATGCCGGGCAAGGTCAATCCAGTGGTGCCGGAGGTGATGAACCAGATCGCCTATCAGGTGATCGGCAATGACCTCACGGTGACGCTTGCGGCGGAGGCGGGCCAATTGCAGCTGAACGCCATGGAGCCGGTGATCGTGTTCAACATCCTGCAATCCATGCGCATGCTGATGCGGGGCATGGAGATCCTGCGAGAAAAATGCGTTCTTGGCATCGAGGCCGACGAGGAGCGCTGCCGGGAGCTGCTGGATGGCTCCCTCGTCACCGTGACGGCCCTTAACCCCTATATTGGCTATGACGAGGCGGCGCGCATCGCAAAAATCGCGCTGAAGACACGGCGCACGATCCGCGAGGTCGCCCTGAGCGAGGGCGCGATGAGCGAAGCACAACTTGCCGAAGCGTTTGCGACGGACAATCTTCTGGGGATTCGCAAGTAAATGGTACAGCTGGGTGGGCTCGAACCACCGACCTCCGGATCCACAATCCGGCGCTCTAACCAACTGAGCTACAGCTGCATCTTCAAGTGCGGCGCAAACTAGCGGTGCGCGTCCGCAAATTCAAGCAAACAAAAAGGCCCGCGACACTGGCGGGCCTTTTCGCAAAAGCGGGAATTAATCAGGCCGCGAACGACTTGCCGAGATCCTTGACAGACCTGCTGAAGCTGGTCTGCAGGGGCTTGCTTGCTTCAGTCGAGAGACGCACGGCGATTTCATTCAATTCGCCGGCCTGGACCTTCAGTGCTTCAGCCTGATCCTTGACGAAATTCTGCTGGAGGCTCACCACCTCGCCAAATTCCTTGGCGGAGAACAGCTTGCGGCTGAAGGCAAAGGCCTGTTCCATGTTCTTCTGGGTAAATTCCATGGCCTTCTTCTGGAAGTCGACGATGCCCGTTTTACAGGCGGACGCCACGGTCTCGAAGACCTGTACGTTGTCCTGGGCCACCTCGGCTGCCTTTTCAAAGGCTACCTGGGCCTGATCTACGGATTTCTGGGCAAATTCGAGGGCTTCGGCTGGAACTTCAGGAGCGGCATCAAGCTTCGATTTCTTGGTATTCATGGTCAATCTCCAAATGGACTAAGCGTTGCATTCATCACTTGGCTCAAATATAGATTGATCTATTGTGCATTGCAACATAATTCTTGCATTGCAGCATGGTGTGCGATTTTGGAGCCAATAGTTAACCATTTGTACATATTTAGAGCCCTTGGTTAACCAAAGGTGGACGCAAAACGAAAAAATTGATTTAGTCTGCCGACGGGCTGGGACCATCTGAAGATAGCTGGTTCAGGAGTTCGTCGTTGCGTAGGGACCGGCCGGGGCAAACCTGGCCGCGAGTATGTTGAGCAAGATTGAGGCGCCAACCCTGGAAGACTTGCGTAGCCACGCCAGCGCTGCCTGGCTGTGGGATGGCGCACGGGGGCGCATCGTCTGGGCAAATTCCGCCGGGGTCGCCTACTTCAATGGGGAATCGCTCTTTGATCTCATCGACCGGCCGTTTGACCATGCCGAGCCCGGGGTTGAGCAGATCATGGGGCTGGCAAAGAACCTGAGCCGGGGCCAGGTCGAAACAGCTCTTCTCAGCTTCCCCTCCTCGGGCCACACAGCCCCCGTGGCCTGCCACTGCACCATCCACACCCTTGCCGACGGGCGCCCCGGGCTTCTGGTAATCGCCGAGGGTGCCAGCGGGGCAGCAGGCGAAATCCCGGCTGAAAAGATCGCCCAGGCCTTTGACCTCTTGCCAGCCGCGGCGGCCTTCATGGGCCGGGATGGCTCGCTGCACCACTTGAACGCAGCGGCCCGCCTGCTTCTCGGCGCCAGCCAGCGCGCCAGCCTCAGCGCCCTTATCGATGACCCTTCGGTTGCTGACGACCTGCTGGCACGGCTGTCGTCGACAGGAACGGTCAGCGACGTCAAGCGCCTGCGCAGCAAGATCGGACAGCGCGACGTCAGGATTACCCTGCGCAAGCTGGGCACCTCATCAGAAACAGTTGCCTTTGCCATGGTGCTTCTCGATGATATCACCGAACGTCGCGCCCTGGAGCGCAGCATTTCCATGCCTTCGCACGCTGCCGAAGGAACTCCTCCGGCGAAGTCCCAGCTTGCGACTGCCGAGGCGGAGGCGTTTCACCAACTCGGCAGAGTACTTACTGAAGCGGTTGTCGAACAACGGCCAACTGTCCCAGTCATAGCGGAAAAACCCAGGCGCAAGCAGGCCGTCATTCCCACCGCGGTCAGCAACGCCATCGACAAGCTCGGGGCTGCAGTCCTGATCGCCAAAGGCGGCCAACTGCTGCATGCCAATCCCAAAGCCCGCGAGGTGTTTGGTTATTCCTCGGTTGAGGATCTCATCAACGATGAGCCGCTGTGGACATTCTTTTCACAGCCTGGCCAACCGGAGCCGGTGGCGTCGCTGACCCTTGAAAACGGCAGGACAGTGAATTTCTCAACGCAATTATCGGAGGTTGCCTGGCTGAACGGCCCCGCCCGCCAATTTACCGTGAAGCCAGCGGCAACACCGGCTCAGAAAACATCCGGGGCTGAGGCGGCCCCCGCATTGCCCATCATTGCCGCGCCGGAGGAAGCGCCGGCAGCTTCAGCCAGCAGAGAAGCGGTTCCTGTACAGGAAAGTGGCCGGAGAACAGAGCCCATGGCCGATGACGAATTGCGCGCCATCCTCGATACGGCAACGGACGGAATCATCACCCTCGACAAGGACGGCAAGATCCACACCTTCAGCGCCGGGGCGGAAGCCATATTCGGCTATCGCATTGCCGAAGTGGCCGACAAGCCCTTCGGCGACCTCCTCAGCACGGAAAGCCGGAAGGTGCTGCGGGATTATCTTTCCGCCCTGCAGGGGCCGGGCCTGGCCAGCGTTTTCAACGACGGGCGCGAGGTGAATGCCATCGTCAAGCAGGGCGGGACGGTTCCGCTTTTTCTCACTATCGGGCCGCTGCAATCTGTGACATCGCGCGCTGCCTTCTGTGCCGTAGTGCGTGACATTACCCAGTGGAAACGGACCGAAGCGGAGTTACGCGAAGCCAAGGAAGCGGCCGAGGCCACCAGTCGGCAAAAATCGGAATTCCTCGCCCGCATCAGCCACGAACTGCGCACCCCGCTCAATGCCATCATGGGCTTCTCGGAAGTCATGCGGCTGGAGCGCTTTGGGGAGATCAAGAACGACAAATACCGCGGCTATGTGAATGATATTCACGCAAGCGGCGGACTTCTCCTGTCACTCATCAACGATCTGCTTGACCTCTCAAAGGTCGAGGCCGGGCAGCTTGAACTCAATTTTACCTCGGTGAACCTGGGCGATACGGCCGACAGCGCCATAAGAATGCTGCAGGAAGCCGCGACTGGAGCCCGCGTGGTCATCCGCAAGGCCATGCCAGGGGATATCCCGAATGTTGTCGCCGATCAAAGATCCATGCGCCAGATCATGCTCAACATCATTTCGAACGCCATCAAATTCACCGATCCCGGCGGGCAGATCATCATTTCGGCAGCCATGAACAAATCCGGCGAACTCAAGCTGCGGGTGAAGGACACGGGCATCGGGATGAATGCCGAGCAGCTGCGCGATGCGCTTGAACCCTTCAAACGGGTAACGACCGAGGGCCGCGATGTGCAAGGCACAGGACTCGGACTGCCACTCACCAAGGCCCTGGCCGAGGCCAACCGCACAACGTTCAGCATTTCGAGCGAGCCCCGCAAGGGCACGCTCATTGAAATCACCTTTCCGACAACGCGCGTTCTGGCGGAATAGCCGCAAGGCAAGCCGCCACCGATTTCCCCAACCGCTCAGCCGAGGGCCGGGAGATTGCGGAACAGCTCCAAGGCTTCGGGATTGGCCAGGGCCTCGCGGTTCTTGACCTCGCGGCCATGGACAATTTCCCTGACCGCCAATTCCGTGATCTTGCCGGACTTGGTGCGCGGAATATCGGCGACCGCGACGATCACGGCCGGGACATGGCGGGGGGAGGCCCCTTCCCTCACCTGCTTCCTGATCAGGGCTACCAGTTTGTCGTCCAGCGCGACGCCCGGCGCCAGTCTCACGAAGAGAACCACCCGGACGTCATTCTCCCAGTCCTGCCCGATGGCAAGAGCTTCCAGCACCTCGGGGATGCGCTCGACCTGGGCATAGATTTCCGCCGTGCCGATACGCACGCCGCCGGGATTGAGCGTGGCATCGGAGCGGCCGTGAATGATGAGCCCGCCGTGGGCGGTGATCTCGGCAAAGTCGCCGTGGCACCAAATGTTGTCAAAACGGGCGAAGTAGGCGTTGTGGTACTTGCTGCCATCCGGATCATTCCAGAACATCACCGGCATGGACGGAAAAGGCCTGGTGCAGACCAGTTCCCCCTTTTCCTGTTTCACCGGGCGGGCGCCGTCATCCAGCACATCCATGGCCATGCCGAGCATCGGCCCTTGAATCTCGCCACGCCATACACTCGAAAGCGGATTGCCGCCGACAAAACAGCCGCAGATGTCGGTGCCCCCCGAAATGGAGGCAAGATGCACGTCGGGCTTGACCGCCTCATAGACAAAATCAAAGTTTTCGGGGCTCAGGGGCGAACCCGTCGACAACATCGTGCGGAGGCTTTCCAGCCCATGGGTATCGCGGGGGCGCCAGCCCGTCTTCCGAACGGAATCGATGTATTTGGCCGAGGTTCCGAAGACCGTCATGCCAGTTGCGTCAGCAAGATCAAACACTACGCGCTCATTGGGATAAAACGGCGAACCAT
This sequence comes from uncultured Aestuariivirga sp., assembly GCA_964604435.1. Taxonomy (GTDB): domain Bacteria; phylum Pseudomonadota; class Alphaproteobacteria; order Rhizobiales; family Aestuariivirgaceae; genus Aestuariivirga. Next base: position 19,407 of record CAZRZB010000008.1, read on the forward strand.
CATAGAGAACAAGGGTTGCGCCAGCGCCCAAGCCGCTCACCAGCCAATTCCACATCATCCAGCCGCAGGTGGTGAAATAGAAGAGGCGATCACCCGGCTTCACATCGGTGTTCAGGACGATTTCGCACAGGTGCTTGAGCAGAATGCCGCCGGCACGGTGGACGATGCACTTGGGAATGCCTGTGGTTCCCGAGGAATAGAGAATGTAAAGCGGATGATCGAAGGGCATCTGCGCAAAAGCAATAGGGTCTCGGCTCTCTTCCGCTCTGAATGCGTCCAGCGTCCGGGCATGGGGCAACTGCGTGGCCACGGTCTTGGCGCGCCCGGTATAGTCAATGACCACGGTGTGCTCGACGCTCGGCAACTGGGCGAGAACCTTGGCCATCTTTTCGGAAAGATCGTGGGTCTTGCCCCCGTAGTAGTAGGCATCGCAGGTGAACAGGAGCCTGGGTTCAATCTGGCCAAAACGGTCAAGAATGCCGCGCTCGCCAAAGTCCGGCGAACAGGATGACCAGATGGCGCCAATGGAGGCGACAGCGAGAAAGGCAACAATGGTTTCCGGATGATTGGGCACCACGGCACAGACCCGGTCGCCCGCCTTGATGCCCATGCGGACAAGGGCCCGGTGGGTCTGGGCGACGCGCGTATTGAGCTCGTGCCACGTCATGGAGATCTTGACCTGGTCTTCACCCCAGAAGATCAGGGCCGGTTCATCATCGTTCCGTCGCAGCAGGTTTTCGGCATAGTTGAGTTTTGCGTCCGGAAAAAAGCGGCCGCCCGGCATCCTGTCGCCATCGACGAGAACACGCTTTCCGCGAGTTTCGGCCTTTACCCCGCAGAAATCCCACAGCCTCGACCAGAAAATCTCCGGTTTTTCGATGGAGAATGCCAGAATATCCGCATAGGAATGGAGCTGCAGCCCATCAGAATGTTCCAATTCATCCATAAACCGGCGGAGATTTGAGCCCGACTTCCGCTTTTCTGATGGCGTCCACAGGGGGTGATCAGGCATTACTTATCTCCGGTTGGGATTTGGTCCATAATATATCGCGCTTCGAAAGGCGGAAGAATGAAAAAGCGACTTGTTTGGATTGCTCTGGCCGTGGCCGTGGGGCTCTTTGCCGCTGGGGCCTGGGCCTTCATCCAACCGGGTTTCGCGGTCGCCGAGTTGCAGGACTATGTGGCGCGCAAAACCGGGCGGACCCTGCTGGTCAACGGCGGGGCGCGCATTGAATTTAGCCCCCAACTGAGTGTGCGGCTCGAAGACGTGTTCCTCTCCAACGCAAATGGCATGGATGGCAATTTTGCCCGCGCGGCAAGTGCCAGGCTACCCCTCCAATTTGCCGATCTCTTCCGGCGTAAGCTCAAAATCAGGGAAATCACCCTGGTCCAGCCGGTGTTCAATTTCCTGATCGATGGGAAGGGGCAAGACAGTTGGTCGGTGGATGGGAAGGGATCAAAGGAAGGTAAAGAGGTCGCCAGCAAGGGCACGACCGCCAAGGAACCACTTAGACTTCTGGTGGAAAACGGTTCGGCCAACTTCCTTGACGAGCGCAATGGCCAGGCCTTTTCGCTTGAAGAGGCAACGGCAAGCGTCGCTATCGCCGAAGATGGCGGCCTTTCGGTTGAAGGGACAGCCGCACTCAACAAGCAATTTGCCCGCATTGAAGCCCAGGTAAAGTCGATGCCGCGGGTGGGCCAGGATGGATCGCCGTTTGACCTTACGGTGACATCCCCGGCCCTGTCGGCAAATTTCACCGGAAGGCTCGCAACCCATGAGGGGCTGAACTTGGCCGGGGCGATAGACGCAGCCTCTCCCGATCTTCGCCAACTGGCAAAATGGCTGGGTTTCGAAATCAAGGGAAACACCGGCCTGAAGAACTTCTCGCTTGCCGGTGCCATCGATACAAAGGAGGCAGTCCTGAGTCTCGCCAGGGCCAGCATCGCCTTGGACGGCATGGTTGCAAGCGGCGACCTCGCACTCGATCTCAGCAGGCAGACGCCGAGGGTAACCGCCACACTCTCGACGGATGTCTTCACCCTTGATCCCTATCTTTCCTCCAGCCAGCCCGTGATAGCGGGCGTGGGGACGGAAAATGCGGGCTGGAGCACATCGGCGCTATCGCTGAAGGGGCTTCAGGGAGTGGACGGCAGGCTGTCGCTCTCGGCCTTTCTGGTCAAATGGAATGGGGCTGAATTTGGTCCGGCTGAATTGTCCGGCACACTGGAGGGCGGGAAACTTGAAGCGGCGGTTCAGGAGGCTTCCCTTTATGGCGGCAAGGCGACGGCCAAGATTGTCCTTGATGGCGCACAGGATTCCCCGGCTCTTCGACTGGAACTTGAGGCGCGGGAGATCAAGGGGGAAGGCTTCCTCAGCGCGTTTGCAGGGCTTGATTGGCTGGCTGGGAAGACGGCACTGAAGGCATCCCTGTCTGCCGTGGGACACAACCAACAGGAGATGATGTCAAGCCTCACCGGCAGTTTCAGCATTGACGTTTCGGACGGTGAGATCACCGGCCTGAGTATTGTGGACATGGTTTCGAAGGTGAGCGAAACCCTCAGCGATGGATGGGGAAGCGGACCGGAAAACCTGACATCCTTTGACACGGCAAAAGCCTCTTTCCGCATCGAAGACGGTGTCGCCCGGACTGAGGATGCGAGAATTGAAGGTCCGGCGTTTGAAGTTTCCGGCGGCGGCGAAGTTGACATGCTGCGCCGGGCGCTGGACTTGAAATTCGATCCCGAGCTGGTTGCCGGCGATAATGAAACGTTCAAGCTTCCGGTCAAGGTCGTCGTCAAGGGGCAGTGGAGCGCGCCCAATATCTATCCCGATGTGGAGGGGATTCTTGACAATCCGGAGGCCGCCTACAGCGCCCTGCGCGGCCTTGGTGTTTCCGACAAGCTTCTCAAGAAGATCGAGAAGCAGGGCGGGGACCTTCTCAACGAGCTGTTCGGCAATTGATGTCTTTCGGCCAGAAGCGCATAATTAAACTATGATCCGCGTCCAGAACCAGGCCTTCGATACGGCTGCCGAGCTTGCGAAAATCAAGCAGGGCCGCAATGACATCGGCGGCAGTGTCATTTTTGTCGGCACGATGCGCGATCTCAGTGACGGCGGGCCGGTTTCCGCCATGACGCTCGAGCACTATCCCGGCATGACCGAGAGGGCTCTTGCGGAAATCGATGCCGAAGCCCACCGGCGCTGGCCGCTCATCGATACGCTCATTGTCCACCGTTACGGGACGCTGGCGCCGGGAGATGACATTGTCCTGGTCATTGCCACATCAAGCCACCGCGAGGCAGCCTTTGAGGCCTGCCATTTCCTGATCGACTGGCTCAAGACCAAGGCCCCTTTCTGGAAGATGGAAAAGGGCCAGCACGGCGATCACTGGGTGGCGGCCAAAGCATCGGACGACGAGAGCGCTTCGCGCTGGGATTTGAAGCCTTCGTGACGCGTTATGGAAACCGTCCCCGTCCGTTCTATCGAAGCCTCGGCGATGCCATCGTGTTCCTGCTCGTTCTCACCCTTGTGCTGGGCCTGCTGAAGCAATTCGGCATGCTTGATCTGGCCCCCGGACCGGTGCGCGTTATGGATGGCGACTCCCTGCGCCGGGGCAGTGCGGATATCCGGCTATATGGCATTGACGCGCCGGAATACCGGCAAAGCTGCAGGGACAAGCATGGCGATGAATATGCCTGCGGCAGGCTGGCGGCCAATGCCCTGCGCGGCCTGGTGCAGGGCCGGGAAGTTTCCTGCAGCACGTTTGAAACCGACCGTTACGGCCGCGCCGTCGCGCTTTGCAAGGTTGGCGATCTGGACCTCAACCGCGAAATGGTGCGGCTGGGCTGGGCCGTCGCATATACAAGCCACAGCCGTTCCTATGCCGGGGTTGAAGGAGAGGCGAGAAAAGCCAGAAGGGGAATTTGGGCGGGAACTTTCGAAAAGCCCGAAACCTACCGTTCCCGGCAACGCCTGATTCAGGGAGGCCTGGGCGGGCCGGACATGCCGGATTGAAGAATGGTGCTGCTAGACAGGATTGAACTGTCGACCTCTCCATTACCAATGGAGTGCTCTACCACTGAGCTACAGCAGCGCACCAGATTGAGCCGACACATGCCACAGGCCCACGCCTTTCGCAACCCTCAAGACTTGACAGAATGCTTGCGCTTTTCCATCTCTGCGGCATGGCAAACAAACCACGCACACCTCGGTCCACAGCCGAAACCAAGCGCCTGGCGGAGGCCTTGCGGATCAACCTGTTGAAGCGGAAAGCCCTGGCCAGGGCCCGGAAATTGGCGGCAAAGGCGGAAAAACGCGGTTCCGATTAACCTTGCCCCAATAGGGCCACTTATGCTTGTTAGCGCCGGTTTGCTCGATTTTCGTGCCAGTCCGCTGATTCCGGGCCAAGGGATTTGAAGGGAAATTACTAAATGGATCGTATCCGTATTCGCGGCGGCAACAGGCTGAACGGCACAATCAACATTTCCGGGGCCAAGAACGCCGCCTTGCCGTTGATGATTGCCTCCCTTCTCACCCCCGAGACGCTGACCCTGCGCAATGTGCCGCGCCTGGTGGATGCCCTGCGGCTGCAGCGGATATTGCAGAATCACGGAGTCGACATCACGGTTTCCGGCAAGCGCCCCGGACAGTCGGCCATGGCCGGCGAAACACTCCGCATCTCGGCCAAGACCATCGTGGACACGACCGCTCCTTACGATCTTGTCTCCAAAATGCGGGCAAGCTTCTGGGTGCTGGGCCCGCTGCTGGCGCGCTGCGGCGAAGCCAAGGTATCGCTTCCAGGCGGCTGTGCCATCGGCACAAGGCCGGTTGACCTCCATATTCTTGCCATGGAAAAGCTCGGGGCCGAGGTCGAGATTGAAGCGGGCTATGTGATTGCCAAAGCCAAGAATGGGCTGAAGGGCAATCATATCAGTTTTCCGAAGGTATCGGTGGGGGCAACGCATGCCGCCCTGATGGCTGCCGTTCTGGCAAAGGGCGACACCATTATTGAGAATGCGGCACGCGAGCCGGAAATCGGCGATGTGGCGGAATGCCTGGTGAAGATGGGAGCCAGGATCGAGGGTATTCACACCGCGACCTTGAAAATCAGCGGCGTGACGAGCCTGCACGGGGCCGAACATGAGGTGATTGCCGACCGGATCGAGGCCGGCACCTATGCCATGGCCGCGGCCATGACCGGCGGGAACGTGCTGCTCAAGGGGGCCAGGGCCGACAACCTCGAAGGGATGATCGATGTGCTCACGCGCGCCGGCATTTCCGTCCAGCGCAGCAATGAGGGCCTGCGCATCGAACGTAACGGACAGGCCATCGAGCCGGTGAATGTCGATACCGATCCCTACCCTGGTTTTCCGACCGATCTTCAGGCCCAGTTGATGGCCCTGATGACGAAAGCCAAAGGCACCGCCATGATCCGCGAAACAATTTTTGAAAACCGTTTCATGCATGTGCAGGAATTGGTGCGGCTGGGCGCCGACATCCATCTGCACGGGGATACGGCGGAGGTCCGCGGCGTGCAGAAACTGACTGGCGCCGAGGTGATGGCCACCGACCTCCGGGCGTCCGTCTCGCTCGTCATTGCGGGACTGGCGGCGGAGGGTGATACAATGATCCATCGGGTTTATCACCTGGATCGGGGCTTTGAGGCCCTGGAAGACAAGCTGCAAGCCTGCGGAGCCGACGTCGAGCGACTTTCGGGAAATTGACCGGTGCCAAGACTCACGGCGAAAGATGCGGAAGACCTTAAGGTCATCTCGGCCCACATGCAGGATGCCCTGGTGAGGCTTGCCGATATCCGCTATCTGGCCAAGACCCGGCAATTTGCATTTGCAGCCAACCGCTTCGCCTGGGAAGCCCTGCCCAATTCCGAACGCCGCCGCACGGGCCTGCATTTCGAACATGTCCTGGGCGTCAAGCAACTGGGCCTTGGCGGTGTTGGTCCGGACACTATTCTGTCGCTTCTTGCGATTTCCTTCCTGCCGGGCGAAGCGCCCTCAGGGACCGTCCTGCTCACATTCTCCGGCGATTTCTCCATCAGGCTCGATGTCGAGTATCTGGACCTGCAACTGAAGGACCTGGGCGGGGCCTGGGCCACGGACCTGACACCCCGTCACGGCGACTAGCGCGCGCGCAGGCTTTCCGTCTAATCTCATTTCATGACAACTCCCCCGAAAAACCGCCTTATTGCCGTTGACCTCGATGCGAGCATAGGTCCCGGTCCCTCGGCCGAGGCCGAGCATGAACGGCGCGTTGCCATCTATGATCTGCTTGAGGGGAATTCATTCGGCCTTCCAAACGGCAAGGAGGGGCCCTACCGCCTGCAGCTTTCAACCCAGGACGGGCGGCTGCTTTTTGAAATCTTCAGCGAGAACGAGGAAAAGCTTTCAATTATCGGTCTTTCCATGTCGCCGTTCCGTGCCATTGTTAAGGACTATTTCCAGATTTGCGAAAGCTATTACCAGGCCATCAGGCTCGCCACGCCGTCGCAGATTGAAACCATCGACATGGCGAGGCGGGCGCTCCACAACGAGGGCAGCGAACTTCTCAAGGAAAGGCTCAACGGCAAGGTCGACCTTGATTTTGATACGGCCCGGCGGCTGTTCACGCTGGTCTGTGTCCTGCATTGGCGTGGATAGGACAGGCCTATGCCGGGCGACCTGCCAAGTGCCGTACTCTTTGCCTGCACGCAAAATGTCATCCGTTCGCCGATGGCAGCCGCCATCATGCGGCATTTCTATGGGCACAAGGTCTACGTGGCCTCAGCGGGAGTGCGGCCAGGCGAGGTGGACCCCTTTATCGCCGCTGTCCTCGACGAAATCGGCATCGACCTCGGCAAGCACCGTCCGCACAGCTTCTCCGATCTGGAGGATTCCAGCTTTGATCTTGCCATCTCACTTTCACCCGAGGCCCATCATTGGGCCCTGGAACTCACCCGTACCATGGCCATTGGAACGGAATATTGGCCGACCATGGACCCTTCCGCCACCTCAGGCAGCCGGGAACAAATTCTCGACAGCTACCGCATGGTACGCGACGGATTGGTGAACCGGATCAGAGCCCGGTTCGGGGCGCTGGGGGCAAGAGGGGTGTAAAGCGTAGCTTTTCCGCGTAGTATCTCATTTTAGATCTGAGCGGTGACCATTTTATTGAAGCCGCTCCTCGCGGAAATTAGGAGGGATCATGTGGTTCCGGAAGAAAAAACTGTTTGAACTAGACCCCAAAATTCTAAGCTTAGAATTACTTTCGCGCCTACAGGCTTCTCTTTTGGCAAAACTAATATTGGTCAATAACGAACTCATGAGCCGCTATCGCAATCTTTCAGAACTATCGGACGGACTGCCAGATGCAGATACCAACGCTTCATTGTTCTCCAAGAGTGCGGATGAGTTGCGCGGGTTCAACCTCATTTTGAATCAAATATTATCCCAGAATATTGAGAGGTCCTGAAACTGTGAAAATGCTGGATTCCGGGCTAAATAACTTCCCGTTCCCGCAATCTCTTGCAATTGGCCGCCAACGGGTCCATTTATCCGGCTAATCCATTAACAACCGGAAAGTTTCATGGCGAAAGAAGAACTATTGGAATTTGAGGGCACAGTCTCGGAACTGCTGCCTAACGCGACATTCCGCGTCCTGCTCGACAACAACAATCATGAAATTATTGCCCATACGGCGGGCAAAATGCGCAAGAACCGCATCCGGGTTCTGGCTGGCGACCGTGTAATGGTTGAAATGACGCCCTATGACCTGACCAAGGGCCGCATCAACTACCGTTTCAAGTAAGTCCTCATGGCAGGACAACCCGTTAAGCTTGTGCTGGCCAGTGCCTCGCCGCGCCGCCTGATGCTGCTGGAGCGCATGGGCCTTGTGCCGGACCTGCTTAATCCCACCGATCTGGACGAAACCCCCCGGAAACGCGAGACCCCGCGCAGGCTTTCAATCCGGCTGGCCGAGGAAAAGGCCAAGGCGGCGGTTCATGCGCCACAGGTGCAGGCGCTGGGGCCGGGCGTGTTCATCGTCGCCGCCGACACGGTTGTCGGCCTGGGACGCCGGATCCTGCCCAAAGCCGAGACCCGCAAGGACGCCTATGCCTGCCTCGGCCTGCTTTCCGGCCGTTCCCACTGGGTTTATTCAACGGTCTGCGTCATCGCCCCGAACGGACAGAAAACCACGCGCTGCTCGGAAACCAAAGTCCGGCTCAAGCGCCTTTCGCGGGAGGATATCGAAAGTTATCTAAAATCCGAAGAGTGGCGCGGCAAGGCGGGCGGCTATGCCATCCAGGGCCGGGCGGAAGCCTTCGTACGCAATCTCTCGGGCTCCTATTCCGGCGTTGTGGGACTGCCGCTCTATGAGACGGTCCATTTACTGGAAGGCGCGGGTTATCCGGTGCTTCATTCCTGGATGACGACGGCCTCCGCGGGTGTCTGATGGTCGATCCGGTCCGCCTCAAACCGCGCCGGCCCTGCCCTATTTGCAACAAGCCCTCGCTGCAAAAATTCCATCCGTTCTGCTCGGCGCGCTGCGCGCAGGTGGACCTTAACCGCTGGCTTGGAGGGAATTATGCCATCCCCGCCGTCGAGACCGAAGAACCACCCGAAGATGATTTGGACAACGGATAGCAGGGCGAGGCAAGACGCCCCACATAACGCGGCGCACGCGTCATGCCCTTCCAGTCACCCCTTCTCGACGTATCCAGCGAAGGCGGCGGCATGGTCGGGATGCCAACGCGAGAGGGGTGGCCGGTTTTCAACGATGTCCCCCGCGGCCCAAAGGATACGCTTCTCATCGAGCGTGCGGGGTACTTCATTATCTGGGCAGAGAATGTAGAAGTCTCCGAGCCCAATCCGCTCCAAGGCGAAAGCGGCCGTCTGGTCCGCGGTCCAAGCCCCAGCCGGCTTCTCTGTACGTCCCTTGGCCGTGAGCTCAGTGAAGACAAAGCCCGGGATGAGCAAATGCGCGCTGATCTTGCAGTTCACCGTATTTCTCAGTTCGTGGGCGAGCGCCTCTGTGAACACTTTCACGCCGGCCTTCGAAAGATTGTAGGCTGGGTCGCCTGGTGGCGTCGTGATCCCCTGCTTTGAACCCGTATTGACAACCAGGCCCGGCCGGCCTCGTTCGATCATCCCGGGGACAAAGACCTGGGTGCCATGGATAACGCCCCACAGATTTACGGCGAGCACGTGCTCCCAGTTCTCCACCGGTCCAAACATGCTGCTGCCTGGCTGTATACCGGCGTTGTTCATCAGGATGTCAGTACCGCCGAACCGGTTACGCACCGCCTCGTTGAGATTACGAATGTCACCGATCCGGCTGACATCGATCTCCTCGGCCATGATGCTTGCCGGGCCTTCCGGCGCCAGTTTTGAAAGGACAGCGGCAGCGCGCGAAAGCCGGTCAACGCCAAGATCAGCAATGCAAACCCTGAGGCCGAGACGGGCAAAACGCGTGGCCATAGCAAGACCGATACCGGATGCCCCTCCGGTAACCACCGCCACGGAATTCTTGGCTATCGCTGGATGTGGCATGTCTGAATATTCCTCCGGTTTACACCTATTTAGCTGCCGCGTCTTACCGCCCTCGCCATGACGCACAGGAGTTCGAACATCATTGTCGCCCCCGCCAGCGCGGTGAGGTTTCCAAGGTCAAACGGCGGCGCCACTTCAACCACGTCGGCGCCGATGATGTTCACGCCGTCGAGCAGCCTGAGCATCTGCTGGGCTTCCCGCGTCGTGAAGCCCCCCATCTCCGGCGTCCCGGTTCCCGGAGCGGCGGAAGGATCGAGGCAGTCGATATCGAAAGTCACGTAGGTAGGGCCCTGCCCGGCAATCCGCCTGGCTTCCTCCATCACTGCGGAGGCCCCGCGCTGGACGAACTCCTCCATGTAGATGATGCGAATGCCCTGGGCGCGCGCCCAGTCGTGCTCGCCCGGCTCGTAGATTGAGCCGCGAATGCCGATCTGCACCACCCGCTTGGGATCCAGCAGCCCTTCCTCGATGGCCCGGCGGAAGGGCGTGCCATGCGTATAGGGATTGTCGCCGAAATATTTGTCGTTGGTGTCGGAATGCGCATCGAAGTGAATCATCCCGACGGGCTGCTGGCGCGCCACGGCACGCAGCACCGGAAGCGTGGTCAGATGATCGCCGCCGGCAATCAGCGGAATTGCGCCGCAGGAGACGATTGAGGCAATTCCCGCCTCGATCCGCCGCAGCCCGTCCATCAGATTGATGGGATTGACCGAGACATCGCCGACGTCGGCAACTTTCGCGAGACTGAAGGGCTCCGTTCCGGAAACGTGGTGCACACGGCGCATGAGACTGGACTGGCTGCGAATTTCGCGGGGACCATGGCGGGCCCCGGCCCGGTTGGTGGTGCCGCCGTCCCAGGGGATTCCGACGAGTGCGATGTCAAGGCCAGCGGCGGACGCCACCGAAGGAAGCCGCATGAAGGTTGTCGGTCCGGCAAAACGCGGCACGATAGCGGCATCAACAGGTTGATAGGTCTGATCGGTCATCGGCTTCCTCTAAATTCTCGTTTTACAATTTCGGCAATCCGGTCGACGCAATCGGCCAGGAGCCAGTGGCCCTTCTCGGCGCTTGATCCTTCGGTCAGGGACAACACCCCCGAGGCCGGCACTTCCCGTACCGCAGACGGGTAACGGTCATAGGGAAGAAATTTTGCCGGCCCGTCATTCAGGGCCTTGCCCAGGTCGACCAATTCCGGACGCAGCGCCAGCATCATCGAGGTCTCGATCACGCTCGCATGCTCCAATTCAATACCGGGGTAGCCGTCGGGAAAGACCCGCGCCAAAGTTTCAGGCCGGATCAATTCCCAATGGTCGATGCGCAGTATGTTCAGGCCATCGCAGCGGTCGCGGCCAATGGCATCGAGGGCGAGCTCGATGCCTTCAACGGCCGGCCAGATGTTTTCATAGTGCCCGTTGACGACCACGATCTTCCGCGCCTTCTGGCGGAACAACTCCATCAGCACATCGCGCACCACCAGCGAAAACGTCTGCGCCGTGAGATTGAGGGTGCCGGGAAACTGCCGGCCGCCGCCCGAGCGCGGCTGGGACCTGTTGCCATAGGGGATGGCCGGCACAACCAATCCGCCGACGCGCCGCGCGGCGCGCTCGGCGATGGCGGTGGGGATCACGACATCGACATTGAGTGGCATATGGCGCCCATGCTGTTCGGTGGCCCCCACCGGGAGAAATACCGGGGCGCCGGAAGCAATTCTCGCCTCGGCCTCAGGCCAGGACAGTTCGCCCAGAAATACGCTGTCTTTCATTTCGCTTGGTCTCAGGGCATGGCGGCGCCACCATTGGCGCCGAGACATTGACCGGTGAAGAACGTTGCGCCGGGTCCTGCGAGAAACAGGACGGTGGAGGCTATCTCCTCCGGTCGGCCGATACGGCCAAGGGGATGGGCGGTCTCGAGCCGCTTCTGCTCACTCGTCAACGTATCAAAGGCAAGCAGGGATGTGTCCGTTGGGCCGGGGGCCACGGCATTCACCAGGATGCGGGGCGCAAGTTCGCGGGCCCAGGAGCGCGTCAGCCCCAGAATGGCAGCCTTCGTGGCGCAATAGACCGAAGCGTTGGCGCGCCCAAGATAGGCAAGTTCCGAGGCGATATTTATGATCCGCGAGCCATCCTTGAGATGGGGCAGCGCCTCGCGCGTGACGAGAATGGCGCCGCGCACATTCACTGCAAAGTGCCGGTCGATATGCCCGGCCGTGATGCCCGCGATCGCTGCTTCCTGCATGATCCCGGCGTTGTTCACCAGGACGTCGACCCCGCCCAGCTCCCCGACCGCGGCGGCAACGGCACGGACGATATCGGCCTCGACCGTGAGATCGCATTTCGTGATGCTGAGCGGCGCAGCGGAGTCCTTGAGGTCAAGTCCGGCCACTCTCGCTCCCGCTTCCTGGAACATCAGCGCGGTGGCCCTGCCGATGCCATTGGCGGCACCTGTCACCAGAATACGTTTTTCCTGCAGCATGTTCACCATGGTACCTCTCCGCGATCCACACCGAGCGATTGGCCGGTGATATTCCGGGCAGCGTCCGAAGCCAGGAACAGATAGGCCTCGGCCATGTCCTCCGGTTCCATCAGGCCGGGAATGGCCTGGCCGCCGACGATCTCAGCAAGCAGTTCGTCCTCGTTGCAAGCACGGCGCTCCGCCATGAGCTTCAGGGAACGCATCGAGGCTTCAGTCCGAACCCAGCCCGGACACACGGCGTTGACCCGGATGCCCCGGGGGCCAAGTTCCCTGGCCCAGGTCTTGGTCAAGCCGATAACAGCGTGTTTGGAGGCGACATAGGCCCCAAACAGCGGTTCGGCGACACGGCCCCAGATCGACGCGGTATTGATGATGCAGGCACCGCTGGGCATTTTCACCAGGGCGCGGCGGGTCACCATCTGCGTGCCAATGATGTTGATTTCAATGATGCGGCGGAATACCGCCTCGACGTCCTCGCCGCCTTCCGCGATTGGCGTCAGGCGTTCAAGGCCCGCGTTATTGATGAGCACGTCAATGCGGGACAGATCCTGGAGCGCCCCCGATACGGCGGCGCCATCGGTAATGTCGGCGATCGCTCCCGTGGCGCCGATGTCCGCCGCCCGCTGTACCACGGCGTCATCATCGGCGATCAGCACGAGCCTTGCACCGGCGTTGGCAAAGCCCTTGGCAATGCCAAGGCCAATCCCCCGGCTGGCCCCGGTGACCACAACAGTCTTGCCGGCAAATGGACCGCTCAACTCAGGACACCCACTTCACTTCGAATAAGGTGCAGGACGTCATTGCGCAGCTTAAAGAACTCGTGGCTCTCGCGCACTGCAAGTGTCCGTGCCGCACCCAACACGGCTGCCACATCAATGTCCCTGAGGATCCGCGCTGGCCGCGACGAAAAGAGAATGATGCGGTCGGCCAGAAATACCGCCTCCTCCACATCATGGGTGACAAAGATGACCGTCTTCTTCTCTTCCGCCTGGATCTGCCGGAGCTCGACCTGCAGCCGTTCGCGGGTCAGCGCGTCAAGCGCACCAAATGGCTCATCCATCAGCAGCACATCAGACCCCGCCGCAAGGCTGCGGGCAATGGCGACACGCTGGCGCATCCCGCCGGAAATCCGGTTGGGAAACGATTTGGCGAAGTCTTCGAGGCCAATGAGTTTCAGATAGTGCTTCACGTGTTCGGCGCGTTGCGTTGCCGAAAGATCGTTGCGGTAGCGCATCCCGAAGGCGATATTGCCTTCCACGGTCAGCCAGGGAAACGAGGAATAGGACTGGAACACCATGCCGCGGCGGCGGTCGGGGCCGGCCACCACCTCGCCATTCAGGCGTATCGTGCCCGAGGTCGGGGTATCAAGGCCGCCCACCATGCGCATCAGCGTGGTCTTGCCGCAGCCCGACGGGCCGAGGAACACCACCAGCGAGCTTTGCGCAATCGACAGCGAACACTCCGTCACAACCGGCACGGGTCCGAACTTCTTGGTCACTCCTTCAAATCTGATGTAATCGGTCATTGTGATCGCGCCAGCCTCACAGGTATCTGAAGTAGCGGCGGTGCAAGGCGCGCAGAATCTGGTCGGTCACCAGGCCAATCAGGCCGATGACCACCACGCCCGCCATCACCTCCGGCGTTTTGACGTAGCGCCGGGCCGACCAAATGACAAAACCAAGTCCCGAATCCGCCGCGACGATCTCGGCGATGACCAGATACGTCCAGCACCAGCCCAGGGTAATGCGCAGGTTGTCCACCAGTGACGGCCCCATTGAACGCAGGGCCACATCCGACAGGATCTGGCGGGGCTTTGCCCCGAGGGTCAGGGCGATTTCGACATATTCATGCGGCACGCGCCGCATGTCGTCAGCCACCAGCAGGACGAGCTGGAAAAAGGTGCCTAGCCAAAGGAGGAATATCTTCGTCTCTTCGCCAACCCCAAACCAGATGATCGAGAGCGGCACCAGCGCGGGAACCGGCAGATAGCGGATGAAATCGATGATCGGTTCGAGCGATGCCCCGACGATGCGGTAGCTGCTCATCAGGATTCCGATGGGAATGGACATGGCAGCGGCAATCAGGAACGCCACCCAGACGCGCAGGCTGGAGATGCCCGCATGCCAGAGCAGATGCTGCTGGGTGAGCATCGTCCAAAGGGCAACCACGACCTTCGTTGGCGATGGCAGGAACTGGGGCGCCACCAAGCCCGCCCGTGCCACCGCTTCCCAGAGCAGCAGGACCAAGACGGCAGTGAGAATCCCAAGGGTGACCTCGGCGCTGGCCGAGGCCCGCCCCCTGAATGTGAAGAGATCCCGTATCATGGCGCAGGCCAGCGGGCCCCGGTTTTAAGGCGCCGCAATGCCGTTGATCACTGAATTGTCGATCTGCGTGTTGGAATCGAGCTTGGTGTCGGCTGCGCCGTTTTCAAGATTCAAGGTCATGACCGTGTCGAATATGTCATGCAGCTTGCCGCGCTCGCCCTTCTTGCCCAGATAGGCCGCCGCATCTTCCAGCGAGGTATAGGCCAGGCTGGTGGTGAGGATATCCGTCACCTCAGCCGGGGTCAGGCCAAAATGCGGAGCGGCGAGTTCGGCGTACTTCTCAGGCTCGGCCTTGCTGTAGTCGACGGCCTTGTAGATGCACTTGAGGAAGCTTGCGTATTTCTGCGGCTTGGCCGCCAGGTCTTCCTTCCGCGCGGTAATGACATCGATAATGATGCCGCGGTAATCCTTGGACGAGAAAAACACCCGTGCGCCCGGCCGCTGGGAGGCTTTCACCGCCTGCGACATGAAGGGCTCGTAGGTTGCGATGGCAGCGATCGAGGAATCCGCAAAAACCGCGCCCGTGTCCGCCGTAGCGATGTCCTTGATCTGCAGGTCATTCAGCGTGAGGCCCGCCTTCTTCAGTTCCATCTGCAGCAACAGTCGCGCCGGTATGTTGGGTTCCGCGGCAACGGTCTTGCCCTTGAGATCGGCAACCGACTTTATGGCATCGTCGGTGATGACGCCGTCGCCGCCAACCGATTCATCGATGGTGCCGATGATGACGCCCGGGGTGGATTCATCGCGCGGCCGGCCCTGGTGTTCGCCCACCGTGCGCATGTCCACGTCAATGTCGCCGCGGGCGTAGGCCGCCATCACGTTCGAGCGGTCATCCTCGAACTTGTAATCGACTTCAAGACCCTCCTCCTTGAAGCAGCCCAGGTCGTTTGCCACATGCACCGGGGCAAATCCGAGCCATGTCGGGGCCAGCATGTGAATGGTTTCCGCCGAAAGTGCCGGGCCCGAAGCAACCGTCAAAAAGGCCAGAATTGCTGCATTTGCAGTAGCGCGCTTCATCATTTCCTCCCAAATCTTTTCAGCGGAAATCCATGCTCATAAATTTTAACATTGAAGTCTATCATTTATTTTGGATAATTATTTTGAATTATGTCAATGTAAAATCCGACCGTCCAGGAAGGCGTCCCATGCGGCATCTCGACAACATCGATCTCCGGTTACTGCGCATCTTCGTGGTGCTCGCCGATGCCGGCGGCTTTGCCGACGCGCAGATCACGCTCAACCTCTCCCAGTCAACCCTGAGCACGCACCTGTCGCAGCTCGAAAAGCGCATCGGGGCGCAGCTCTGCCTGCGCGGACGCCGGAAATTCCAGCTCACCGACATAGGCCAGGCAACCTACGACGCGGCGCGCAAGCTGTTTGCCGATATCGACAGCTTCCAGTCGCACATCAGTACCGCCAGCGGCGGGGTGACGGGACGCCTCAAGATCGGGCTTTCGGACGGGGTGTTCGCCAGCCCCTACCTTGGCCTGCAGAAGGTCATTCAGCGCCTCATGCGGCCCGGTTTTGATGTCTTCGTGGACCTGTTTCTGGGCATTCCTTCCGAACTTGAACGGCGGCTGACCGATGGCGACCGCGATATCGTGATTGGCCCGCTCACCCAGAAGGCGCCCGGTATCATCTACCAGCCCTTCTATGAAGAAGCCCACTTTCTATATTGTGCTGATGGGCATCCACTCTTTGACAAGCCGGACTCCGCCATCGAAAAGCAGGACATCGACAATTCGCGCTTCGCGGTGCGCAGCTATCGGCATTTTGACGATTTGTACCGGGTAAACCACCCGCGCGCCGGCGCCTCCGTTGTCCAGATGGAAGCCCAGCTCATGCTGATACTGTCGGGGCGCTTCATCGGCTTTCTCCCGGCCCACCTAGCGGAGCAATGGGAAAAGAAGAAAGCGCTTCGGGCGGTGAAACCGAAAACTTACCGTTTCAGTTCCCTGCACAACATTGCCTATCGTGAGAGCGATGCCGACCGGCCATTGATCCGCGCCTTCCTGGAAAGCCTGCCGGATACGCGCCTCTTCCGCAGGAAGGTCAGCTGACGGCCGGCTGCCCGCCGCCAGACGTCACCTCCAAGTCCGGAAACTGCAGGGTCAATTCTCCCGGCGCGAAAAGCATCTCTTCGTAGTCCTGATCAAAATCCGGCCCGGGACCCGCGTGGTCGATGACGAGATAATCTCCTTCCTCAAGGGCAATGAGCGGATGATGCCAGGTTCCGGGGTGGTAGTTGACGCCCTGCGCGCCGTTGCTCACAAAGCAGCGGAAATTTTTTGCGGCAGGCGGCTGGTCCGCCGCGCCAACGATCACGACAAAGCGCCCGCCGTTGATCGGTATGAACGCCTGGCTCGAAACCGGGTGGCGTTCCATGAGCGCCACCTGCAACGGCATGGCAAAGGGGCGGGAGTGGAAAATGCTCACCAAAGTGCGGGCGCCGGGGCGCTCCGCCGCGATGCGGGCAAGATCGTGATAGCGTTCTGCCTGGCCGCCATTGGTGGTAAATACCCGGGCCCCCGGCTTCTCGATGACATCCCCGTAAGGAGCGAAGGCTTCACGCGTCAGAGGTTCGACTTTCAACAGCACGGGGTTTCACCATAGGTTTCTTCAGCACGGGTGGAATTGGCGAGGTTGAACAAGATAGGGACCGGAGTGTAGAAACAATGTCCTATCGGAACAAGGACAGCAATTCCGGGGGAAAAAATCATGATTCTTAATCCTGTGCCGTGGCCGAACCGGGCCAAGGTTGCCTGCGCCATCACCTTCGACATGGACGCCGACAGCCTTGTTCACCTAGAACACCCGAAGGATTCGATCAAACGGGTGTCGACCATTTCAATGCTGCGCTATGGGCCCGAGGTGGGGGTGCCGCGCATTCTTGCGGCCTACCGCCACTATGGCCTGAAGCAGACCTTCTTTGTTCCTGCCTGGTGCATCGAGCAGTATCCGGCGGCCGTCGAAGCCATGGTCAAGGACGGCCACGAAGTGGGCTTTCACGGCTACATTCACGAAGCCCCCAACAGCCTGTCCAGGTCCGACGAACACTATTGGATGCAACGCTCAATCGACACCATCGTCAGGCACACCGGAAAGCGGCCGCGCGGAAACCGCTCGCCGCTCTACAATTTTTCGGACAATACGGCAGATCTCCTGGTCGCCGAAGGTTTCCTCTATGACTCCTCGCTGATGGGCGATGACGTTCCCTACATGTTGCAGACGAAAAAGGGCGAACTCGTTGAGCTGCCGGCCAATTGGGCGACCGACGACTGGCCGCCTTACGTCCACTCCATTGATCTCAACTATGTCATGCAGATCATGGCACCGGAACGGGCCATGGAAACTTTCATGGCGGAATTCGAGGCCATGCGCGAGGCAGGCGGCGGACTGTGGATCGGCATCTGGCATCCCTTTGTCAGCGGCCGCCTGGCACGCTGGAAACGCGTGGAAAAGATGATCGAGTACATGCTCGGAACCGGGGACGTGTGGTTTGCCAGCCTCGAAGACATTGCCCAGCATATCGTCAAATGCCGCAAGGACGGAAGCTATGCCCCCCGCGTGGACCGGTTGCCCTACTACGACAGGCCCGTGGCACCCAAACGCCCCGTAGGGGCCAAAGGGGTAAAGCGAAAGCCATAGGGGCAGGCAAGGGCTATGCCAAATGTAACACACCATGGTAAGACGACATTGGAAGTACCAATAGCCTTCATGACCAACAGGCTGTTGTCCATAGAAACAAATCGGCACAAATAACCCAGACAGCGCGCCCGGTCCAGACGGCTTGCATCCCCGGAGCAGGGCATCAGCGGTACTTGCATCAGATGCAGAAGCCATGCATTGGACGCTTCCGAGAAACTCGATCTTTTGCGGCTTGCCAAACCTGGCGTGCCATTTGAGCCCGTCGTGACGAACACTGGTTACATTCTTCGCCGTCGCTCTATTCTGCCGCTTATGGTTTTTCATCCGCCGCCCGCTACCGGGCAGCTGAAAGCTTGCGTGCCGGTACCTGCTGTCCCGAGAGGTGTAATGGTCGGCTTCGCCCTCCCGCAAATTCACGATGACCATCGGTATTGCCCTGCGGCGAATCTGCTGCCAAGACTTGGGACGCCCCTTCTTGAGGGGGGCGGGGGGACAAGTTGCAATGGAGGTGAATTCACCTGTTGCACGACGGTACGCGCTATTGGAAACCGGTACGGGGCAGTGGATGGCCCTGGCAGGATCTTCCGGGAAGGGCCTAAAAGGCTTTACTTTTCTAGTCTGGAGGCGTCTTGCCTTTCTTCCTTGCAAGCGCGAATCCAATCCCATATAACGCCCCGCACGTGACGTGCCCAGGTAGCTCAGTTGGTAGAGCGGCGGACTGAAAATCCGCATGTCGGGCAAAATAAACCCCATTTTTATTGACTTATTTCTTACTTTCAAAACTACCGCAACAGATCTGTTTCGTTGACTGCATTTTCTTGCGCAAATACAATTGGTTAAACCCCTGATTTGAGCGCAGGAGCGTTCAATGCTTTGCTGCTGGAGGAACGAATCTTTGAATTTAGGAATTACTTCATGATGACTTGAGCAATGACCCTTCGGATAAAATCTTGCCTTTGCATTTCGCATTACCTCGCAGGCACAGCGCATTGAACTCGTTGTGCTAGTCGTTGCCACGACATTGAGCGGACATTAATAAATCTTTCTTTCAATGTCGCTTGAAGCAGGTAAATCGAGAAATTGCGGTTCACTTGGAATAATTGTCTTTGAAACTCTGCGGATACGAAATCGGGGTTGATGCCGGCTAAGGCATCTTGCAGGCGTTAAGTAACACTATACTTGTTGAGGATGAGACATAATGATAGGACTTCAATGCATTGCGTCAGTGGATGCCCTTGGAGGACTCGGCGATGCCTGAAATGCAACCGCTTGGGCTGTATGAGATTGCCTATGACCCTGAGCTTGTTCCACCGGTTGAATTGATGCTCCGAGAAGGAATTAGCGTCCTTGAGGAGTGGTTTCGGTGGGGTGAAGAATGGAGTATGTTGCTACGCCTCTACGGACGCATCACACGTTGCAGTTCGGTTCTCGAGATAGGCTGCGGATTGGGACGCGTCGCATTTCCGTTGCGCTATGTTCTTTCAGCGGCTGGTTCCTACGACGGTTTCGAAATTTGCCAATACAAAGTCGAGTTTCTCGAACGCACCTTTCAACAGATGTATCCGAACTTCCGGTTTGTATGGGCAGACCTTCACAATACACATTACAATCCTGACGGTCAGAATGCTGCGCGCGAATACAGATTTCCCTATCCTGACGGGACGTTTGATATAGTGTATGCCGCTTCAGTGTTTACGCATATGCTTCCGGATACGACTGCACACTATTTTCGTGAATCGGCTCGCGTGCTTAAGCCTGGGGGCCGGGCTGTTTTTAGCTGTTTTCTGTTGGACAACTACCGACCAGGACAGCCACGACCACTTGGATTTGCAAGAGATGACTTTAACTTTGATTATCCCTATGACACGTACGCGAACCTATTTGCAATCGCGGCACCAGCTGACCCAGAGAGAATGACTGCGTATCGTCTCGAGCTGCTTGAACGCTTCGCGTTGGACGCCCAGCTGTCATTAGTGCAAGCACCCGTGCCGGGACTTTGGTCGGCTTCAACAAACACTTGGATCGGAGCACAAGATCTTCTGGTGTTGGAGAGGCCAAAACAAAATTAACCCTGCATTCAAGGTGTCGAAGCACGAAACAATTCCACGAATTGACTTAACATGTCCACTGCATGCCTGCGAGGGAGCTGAAGACCTAGGTACTTGCGTGCACGCTGGCGAGCTTCGAGCGGTTCTGCTTCGCGATCAAGCTTGAGGCGCTTTTCGAGATGATGGAGGCTGATGACTATGGTCAACAGCCCACGCTCTCACAAATTCTTGTTTATACAGCGGCCTTGCACTTTTCAGAATGCTTTAACCGGTGAAATTTTGGAGCATGGTGAACTTGACAGTGATCGATATAGAGGCATCGTTCACCCAAGCGCGCCACAAGCGCATAAGGTTTCGGTTTGCATCAAGTTCAATGCCGAAGTGAGTTATAGGCAATCGACCACGAAAGACCCCTTGAAGATCGCGCTGCCAGTCTTAAAGAGCTGTATAACTCCATGGGGATTAGCCCAGCCGACATCAGGTCTGCTAAAGGCCACATCCTTATTGGAAAGCATAGTGTTATTGAGTTTTACACTTCCCAGTTAACAAATTGACTCAAATTCGATCAGCTTAGCAAATCGTCTGCTAATCCTCCGGAACGGTAAATCCCGGTTGATAAAATTGTACAAATGGACTTAGCCGCCTGTAAAAGGAGTTAACCTAGTCTTCCCTCTACATATTGGAGGGTTAAACATGATCGGGATTTTTCGAGTTACGAAAACGTTAACGCTCGCTGCGGTGCTTGCGGCTGGCGTCACAATGCCTGAAGCGCTGGCGTACAGCGTTCTGAAGCCACCCATGCAATACTCGACGATTGGCAATGATAGCGGTGGCTACGTTATCAAATATGCGCTGCGCATGATGAAAATGAGGCAAAACGGAACCAATGTGAAGTTCAATGGCCGCTGCGACTCCGCCTGCACACTCTACCTGGCACTGCCGAATAGCCGGACTTGCGCAACAACAAACGCAAGTTTCCGTTTCCATTTGCCACATGGCACCTCTCAGCGGGGCGTCAAAGTGGCGCGCAACTATATGATGAAAAACTATCCGGGCTGGGTTCGATCGTGGATCAACCAGAACGGGGGGTTGTCAAACCGGTTGATAACCATGAACGCAAGTTACGCGCAACAGTTCATAGGCTCTTGCTGATGAAGTAATAAATGAGAAGTCTGAGGATCAACGCGATTACAAGCTAGCGAGTCTTCACGGTTTGCAGCAAAAAGCTGCCAACCACACGACTTCGTACCTTCGCTCAACGGGCTCGGCGCGACTTGGAAATGATCACCGCGGCACGCCGCAGCTTGGCGGTCCTAAATTAAATTCCATGGCGCCAAACAAAAAGGCTCGCGTTACTCAGAGTCAGCGAAATCTCGATACGCTCGGGCCCGAGAAGGCGAACCAATAGGTTAATTCTCGCGTCGCCTGGGCAAACTCGTTACGCCAAGCTCCCTCACTAGATTTACGGCGCAGTTCAAACTCGCGGCTGAACTTCTGTCCTCCCATTTGTAACCTGCAGTTCCATCAAAATCCCTCAACTCAGTTCCCCTGAAACCGCCGGCGGGCCAAACAGCGCATTGCAACCATCGAACATCCCTATTTGTTTTTTGGGTCAAGTAAGATGCGAAGTTCCTCGGCATCTATTGGCTTCCTTGGTTCACTGTAAGGGACGCTAAGCCCGAGCTTGTCGAACTCCGGTCGAATACTGAATGACTTCTTCTTGGCGAACCAACCCAAATACTCATCTTCAGAAATTAGAAAGTAGGATTTGAGATGATACCCGCCGCTTGAGTAGTTCTGTATCGTTTCCTTGTCGAAGCTGGGAATGCGGTTTTTCAACTTCTCCCGCGCGAATTTTATTTGCATAAGGAACGGTCGAAACTGAAAGTGGAGATGAGCCAGCTTGCTTGGTGCGATGATATCAGGTCCAACCTGTTCAGTCATTTTCCACCAGTCATACAGGTGAAACCCCGCATCAATTGTTAGATCATTCCCGGTGCCTCGTATGGCGAGCTTTTTTGTCTTATCGCGATACATGTTCTCAGTGTGTGGTATGTTGAAAAAGGCTGTATCAATTCTCAGTGCGACGTGTCCTTCAGCAGATGCACGGACTATTTCACTAATAACCGCGTCTCTTGATAAATCAGGTCGCTCACCATTATCAAAACAGACCAGTTCATCACAATCTACAGGAAAGTACCACTGATAGGCAGTACCGAGTTCCCTGATAAGATTTGAAACCAATATTCCCTTATCCTCAAGCTTCCATTTTTGACCGGTATTCCAGAATATATTGCTTCCTTTGGCAGACGCGGAAAGCAATTGTTCAATAACCTGCTCATCTTCTGAAGCGTCGTCAAAAATGTATAAGTTCTCATATCCGTCACACAATTGAACATAATGTTGCAGCCATTGCTGAAGCATACCCGCCTCATTTTTCTGCATTGTTATCGCCGCGAACCTCATGAATTTAGACTAACCTTCAGTAGACAAGACTGTCAACGCGTGACCTTCGCTCCATTTTTTGAACCCCGTATAACTGGAAGATTTTAGGCCTGAATGGTCCAAAAACCGGCAGGCAGCTCAATTGCGTTGAATAGGACTCTAGATTTATCAGGTCTCGCTGCGAGATTCCTCGCTGCGCAGTAAGTTCGGCGCTCGCGGACTGAAGAGCGGCATCAGGTGACAGCTGAGCGCCAAGAATACTCCTTTATTTGACAAAATCCACCACTATGGAAATAGGCTTTCCATCCGCGCGGTTGTCGTTTGGAACAGAGCGTTTCACAAACATTTCATTTTCGGGTATTGGATCACACAGGAGATCATCTTCACTCAAAAAGCCTTGATAGAATTTTATGTCCGCACACTTTCGAATTTTTGACTTGAGAATCAAGTCAAGTATTAGCTCATATTGCGGAAACCATAGGTGTGCATTACCATCGTTTGGGAAATCCACTTTAGTCACCCCAGTTTTTTTGTCGTAAGCTAGCTTAGCCCCCATCATCAAATCACCTATTGGCTTATGATTACTATCATAAACAGTTCTTTTCTTAAGCACAGGAGATCTGTAGTCTGGAACACTCAACCTAAATACTCCACCAATTGCTAACACCCGATAGACTTCATCAAGAACAAAAGGGACCCTTTCGAAGGGTAGATGTTCAAAAACATCTTGGGACTGGATTTTTACTATTGAATTATCTTCGAAGGGCAACGGATCTAAAGCGTTATGCTTTATTTCCCGATCGTGAGAAGGAGACAGGGCCAAACCAATAAAATTAGGAATCTTAAACTGCCTCTCATCTGTCTTCAACGAGCCAAAATACAGATAAGTCGAGATCATTTCGCCCGCCTCAAAAGAAAACCAATTGCAATTGACATCCACCGGCTGATCAATTTCTTGATGGCGAGTTTTGCGCAAGGCGGCGATTTTGGCAAGACCCACCCTCGACTACGCGGACTGACACGCATCATGGCCATTGCCTGTGGTGCCTTTTGCGCCGGGTATGTGGATATTCATTATCGAGTCGGCTGTGAACAATTCTATTTTCATGCCTGAAGCGGTCTGAGCAGGCCGCAG
>CAZRZB010000009.1:0-42715 GCA_964604435.1 uncultured Aestuariivirga sp.
GCCTCGCCACCCATATCCTGGCCTTCGAAGGCGACAGCCATGTGGAATGGTTCGAGGGCAACTTCCAGGATTACGAGGAAGACAAGAAGCGGAGGCTCGGCGAGGACTCGGTGATGCCGAAGCGGATCAAGTACAAGCAGTTTTCGCGGTGACAGGTAAAACAATTTCCTCTGCTATCGCCGCATGCGTTCAATTTGCCGGTAAATCTCATCATCGTTGCACTTGCCGATGATGTGTCACATGGAGCGTCTCATCGGCGATGAAATAAATGACGCGATATTCACCTGACTTGAAGCGGCGGAAAGGCGGATAGCCTTTCACGTCTTCTGTCGGCAGTGCGGAGGGATTTTCCTGAAGTGCCAGATTGTTCTTAGCAATTCGAGTACCGCTTCTGGCTGGAATTTTCTACAGGAGTGGTCCGCTTCCTTTGATGTCCTAAGCTCTAACATTGAGGAGTTTGGTCAGTGTCTTGGCGCTTTCCTTTGCGGAGAGGTAGCCTCCGGCATGGGCTTTGCGGGCCTTTTCGCCCCAGATCGTGTCCTCAATATCCTGCATGGAAAATATCACGCCAACAGCGCGATTGTTCTTGGTGACGACAACCGGCTCACGCTGGGCTGTGTCGAGAAACTCACCGAAATGGTTTTTTGCCTTGGTGGCTGTTATGGTCTTCATGGGCACTGTTCCAAATGACCACTAAGGTCAAAATAAATGAAAATGCAATTGGCACATGATTTGGGCATCGCGCAACAAACAGTTTTCGCGCTAGCCGGTTCCCGCCTCTTTCAATATCCATTCGTGGAAGGCGCGGACTTAAAATTAGTTGCGCAGATAGGCAAAAAGGGCGTCGATATCGCCGTCATGGCGCTTGATGACGTTGACGAAGGTCGAGCGCAGCTGCTGGGCCAGCCAGATCGAGGCGACATTGACATCGCGCACCAGGAACCCGCGCCGCGAACGATGAAGCTTGAAGACGATCTTCTTGCCGTTCGACAGCTTCGTGCTCACCGTCAAGGCACTGGCGGAATCGACGCACTCGCTGATGGTCAGTCCGCTGCCGGAAAAGCGCTTGGCATGGCTTACCATGAAACGGCCGATGAAGCCGCGGGTGAGGGCCAAATACTCCTCCTCCCGGGACTTATTCAGGAGCTTGCGGTGGGGGCCGAGAGCGAACAGCGCAATGCTCCGCAGGTCGGTGTAGCGTGCGGTGGCGCCGGAAAACGCCGAGGCTGAATTGATCCGCGCGGCGCCAAGAAAGGCATTCCCGGCATCACTGATGAAAGTGCTCGCCGGGCATTTTCCGGCCACGGCGCCAGACAGGCCAGCGCCCTGAACCAGGAAGTACAAGAAAATCAGCCAGCGACCACGCTTCATCTCAGTTCCCACCGCATCTGTTTGAATCCGATTGAATCTGAGTCGCAAGCCCCTTTTTGCACGGGGCCGGCTAGTCGCTGTCCCTGTGCTTGACTCCCTTGATCCTGGCTTCGCGCAGGTGGAGGCCGGCGCGGCTGCCGCGGATGTCTTCGGCCTTGGCCAGATCATAGGTGCGCTTGCGCAGCTCCATCACAAGTTCATTGCGGTCTACGATATGGGCGATGTCGCTGAAGGGGACCGGGGGCCCGATGCGCACGTGCAGGCCGGTTCCGATGCGCCGGGCGGTTTCGCGGAAGACCAGGGAGAGCCGGAGCGTCAGGCTCAGGTGGCTGGCAAGCTGGAACAGGCGGCTGTTCTGGCCGGTGAAAAAGACCGGGACGACAGTTGCCTTCGACAGGCGCAGGAGCTTGGCGGTGAAGGGGGCCCAGGGCAGATCGACGGCCTGGCCCTTCAAGGGCTTTTCCGAGGTTGCCACGCCGCCACCGGGGAAAATTCCCACCGCATGGCCCGCGCGCAGCCAGCTTTGCGCGGCGAGGCGAGAATTGACATTGGTTTCGCGGGCCTCGCGGGTGGGGGCGAAGGCCACGGGCAGAAGATTGGCGGCGGCTTCCGGGGCCTGGCAGAGGACGTCATTGGCCAGCACCTTGGTATCGGGGCGGACCTTGGTGGCCAGCCAAGTCAGGGTAATTCCGTCCAGCACGCCATAGGGGTGGTTGGCGATGAAAAGGACCGGGCCGGTCTTGGGCGTCAGGGCCAATGCGGCTTCATCGTACATGACATCGAGTTTCAGTAGGTGAATCGCGGCATCGAAGAAATTCTCGCCGCCCCGCACACTTTTCTGGTGCTGGAAATAGAGTTTCTTGAGCTTGCGCTGGCCACCCATCTTTTCGATGGCCTGGATCACGGCGCGCTGCAGGGCCGGCTGATCGGAGGTTGAATAGGAAAAGCGGACCGGCTTGGATTTGCCCTGGGGTGGCTTTGGCTTTGGCATGTCGCTCGCGGGCAATCCAATTTTGGGTGGCTGGATACTACCGCTTATATGCTCTATTGCACGCCTGCCAAAGGAGAAGTTCATGTTCAAACTCTATGCACGGCCGGGTTCCGGTTCAACGGCGGTGGAAGCCCTTCTTGCCGAATGCGGCGCTGCCTTCGAGATCATTGACATTCTCCGTGGTCCCGATGGTTCTGCCCCGCCGAGTTACCGGCAGGTCAATCCACGGGGCGAGGTACCCACTCTCCGCCTGCCTGATGACAGCATCATGACAGAGAGCGCCGCCATGATGATCTATCTGGCAGACCTCTATCCGGCGGCAGGCATGGCCCCTTCCGTAACGTCGCCCGCACGGCCACGCTATCTACGCTGGATGCTCTATTTCGCCACCACGCTTTATCCGGCGGATTTGCGCATGTACTATCCGGCGCGGTATTCGACCGATGGAACGCATGCCGCCGGCATAAAGGCCAAGGCCATCGCCGACATGGGATGGGATTTTGAAGTCTTCGCAAAGGCGCTGGGCGAAGGGCCGTTCATTCTCGGCGACATGCTGAGCGCGGCGGACATCTATGCCGCCATGCTGGCCAGCTGGGCGCCGGACGTTCCCCAGCTTTTTGCGCGCCACCCCAACATCAAGCGGCTCTACGACGGTGTCGCGGCGCGGCCCCTCATCAAGAAAGTATGGGCGCGCAACCAGATGCCCTAGGCGGTTTCCTCTTGCGGCGCACCGAGGCCCAGCACGCGGCAGATGGCATAGACGAGGTCGGCCCGGTTGAGGGTATAGAAGTGGAAGGCCTCGATCCCTTCGCGGCGCAAGGCTTCCACCTGCTCGGCGGCAACGATGGCGGCCACCAGATTCCTGGTTTCAGGATCGGCATCGAGGCCGGCAAAGCGGCGGGCAAGGCCGGGCGGGATGTGGGCGCCGCACTTGGCGGCGAATTCGCAGACGCGGGCAAAATTGGTGACCGGCAAAATGCCGGGCACAAGTTCAATGTCTATGCCGCGGGCAAAGATACGGTCGCGCAGGCGCAGGAAAAAGGCATTATGGAAGAAGAACTGCGAGATGGCGCGGGTCGCTCCGTGTTCGGCTTTGTCGGCCATGAAGGCAAGGTCCTCTTCAATGGACACCGACTCCGGGTGGCGCTCGGGATAGGCGGAAACGGACACTTCAAAATCGGCGATGGCACGAATGCCGCGCACCAGATCGGCGGCGTTCCGGTAGCCCTGCGGGTGGGGTTCGAAGCGTTTGCCGACGCCGCCGGGCGGATCGCCGCGCAGGGCCAGGATGTGGCGGACCCCGGCGTCCCAGTTTTCCCGCACCACGGCGTTCACTTCCTCCTTTGAGGCTCCAACACAGGTGAGGTGGGCCACCGGCTGCAGTTTGGTTTCATTGCGAATGCGCTTGACCGTGCTCAGGGTGCGGTCACGGGTGGTGCCGCCAGCCCCATAGGTGACCGAGACAAATTTCGGATTGATGGGTTCAAGCCGCTTCAGGGTGTGCCAGAAGGCTTCTTCCGCCTCGCCGGACTTTGGCGGGAAAAACTCAAATGAGACGGAGAGCTTCTTGCCCTCTTGCTTCGGCTCGATCATTGAATCTTTGACTCCAGGCCAGCAGCCGGTTTCGCGGGGGATTGGACGGTCAGTGCCGGTTTGGGCACGGCCAGCCAAAGCGACACAGTAAGCCCGGTTTGTTCTTTCAACCAGGGGGGCGGCAAGAGCTCATGCTGGTGGAGGGCAAGGCCTGCCCGGCCGAACCAGCCGGTGATCTGCTCGGTGGAGATTCCCAGGCGGCGGTGGGTGTGTTCGCTGCGCAGCGACTCCAGTTCATGGGGGGCGAAGTCAACGACCAGAAGGCGACCTTCGGGATGAAGAATGCGGCGGGCCTCGATCAGCGCCCCGCCGGGGTCATCAAGATAATGGAGAACCTGATGAATGATCACCAGGTCCGCCGTGGCGTTGGCAAAGGGCAGGGCATAGATATCGCCCTGGCGGACCTGGGCATGGCGCAGGGCCCTCTTTTCCAGGTTTGCCCTGGCGATGGCCAGCATCTCGCGGCTCGAATCAATCCCGAAGGCCTGCTCGGCCTGAGGTGCGAAGAGTTCCAGGACACGGCCCGTGCCGGTACCAAGATCGACCAGGGTCTTGATCCGCTTCTTGCCGAGCATGGCTTGCATGGCAGCTTCCACATCCTGTTCATGGATGTGCAGGGAACGGAGTCTTTCCCAGTTGGCGGCGTTGCTGCTGAAATAGCTGGCGGCCCGCTCGGCCCGCTGGGCTCTTATGGTTTCAAGGCGGGCGAGATCGCGGGCAAGGGCGCTGTCATGTCCGGGCAGCATATCGACAATGGCTCGCGACAAGGTTCCCCCCAGGCCTTCTTCACGCAGGCGGAAGAGCACCCAGTTGCCCTCCTTGTGGCGCGACACCAGGCCTGCTTCGACCATAAGCTTGAGATGGCGGCTGACGCGCGGCTGGCTTTGGCCCAGAACCTGGGTCAGTTCGCTGACATTGAATTCGCCGTGGGAGAGGACAAAGAGGATGCGGACGCGGGTTGATTCGGCTACAGCGCGCAAGCCCACTAGCAATTCTTCCATACTAAATTCCCTTCGATACTATATAAACATATCTTTATGTGTTTTTCAATCGCAATTAAGTATAGAAAATACAAGGCAAATTGGGTCTAGTTTCGAATTCCTCTGGCACGACCTTGTTATTTTTTGCTTTCGAGGCGTATTGTAGCCATGTAGCAAACGCTTGGAGGGGGCTCCGCGAGGGTGTTTGGAGGTTCTATGGTCGGCACGACAACCCGCAGGTTCAGCCGCCGCGAATTTGCGGCTTTATTTTTGGGGATGACATTCACCGGTGGCATGCGGCAGGCTGCTGCGGCCATAAATCCTGCCGAAGCCTATGTTGACAGAATTGCCGATGAGGTGATGTCTTTGGCGAACAGCGGCGCCAGGGGCCCCGTGCTCAAGGGGAAATTTGCTGCGGTCTTGAACCGCTACATCAATTTGCGCACCATCGCCAATTTCGCGCTTGGACCCTATCAGAAGAAGCTGCCGCCGGGCGACCGGAACGAGTTCTATACCCTGTTCAGCAACTATGCGGCGGCCCTGTTTGTCTATTATGTGGATGATTTCAAGGGGTCCGGCCTGGACATAATTTCGACGACCAAACAAGGCAGCTTCATCACCATCATGAGCGCCATCAAGCAGAAGAGCGGCGGGCGCGAGCAGGTCCGGTGGCGCCTTGTGCCGACGGGCGGCGGCTACAAGATCAGTGACATCAATATCAAGGGCGTCTGGCTGACGATTGCGACGAAGAAGCGCTTCAGCGATGTGCTGAACCGCTCCAAGGGAGACTTCGACGCGCTTTTTGCGGAATTGCGGGAAGCTGAGACTTGGTAAGCACGGCAAATAAGTTTATGAGCGTGTCCGGAAGCCGTTAACCGCGTTTGCCCGAGAGACCTCGTTGGAAAATCGAAATATGATCACGCGCCGCTCCCTCTTGGGATTCATTGCCGCCAGCCCGATTTCGCCGGCCTTTGCGGCGGATCATCCGGCGATCGCCTTCATGAAACGCTTTGGCAAGGACATGCTGGCGGCGCACCGCTATGGAACCGTGGGCAAATTCGCAGACGTCATCAAAACCTATGCGGATGTGCCCGGAATTTCCAATTATTCCCTTGGCCAGTACAAGCCTAACCTGCGCGCCAGCCAGCGAAGCAAATACTATCAGGGCGTGGTCACCTTCATGGCGCGCTATTTTGCCGAACAGTCGCGCGAGTACCGGGTGGCAAAATATGAGATCGGCGAGGCCACCGTTGACAGCGATGATGCGGTCAATGTCGGGAGCAAGATCTATCTCATGTCCGGCCAGACCTACAATGTGCGCTGGAAGCTGGTATGGGGCAACGGCACATATAAAGTCTCCGACGTCAAGGTCATGGGTTTTTCCCTGACCTATTTGCAGCGCGGGTTGTTCACTTCCTTCATCTCCAAGCGCAAGGGCGATGTCGGCCAGCTGGTGGCAGCCCTTACCCGCTAGGTCCTGGCCCCGCGCCGGTTTCGCACCTGGGACTTTCGGCCAAACCAGACACAGGTTCCAACAATCAAGGCGAAGGTCAGCGTCCTGAGCGTTATGACCTCGCCCAGAAACAGGGCGGACGCGCCAAGGGTCATGAAGGTTTGCAGCAGCTGCACCTGTCCAACCTTGGCGACGCCACCCATGGCGAGGCCTTTGTTCCACGCGAAGAAGCCAATGAGTTGGCTCATCAGGGAGAGATAGGCGAAGCTCCCCCAGGCCGTTGCCGACTCCTTGCCGGTAAGTGTTGGCAGATAGTGAAGTGTCAGGGGCAGGGTGACGGGGAGCGCGATAACCAGCACCCAGCAAATGACCTGCCATCCGCCCAAGGTGCGCGACAGATTCCCGCCGACGGCATAGCCCATGCTGGCGCTAATGACCGCAAGCACGAGCAGCGCGTCGGCGGCATGGAGGGAAGCGCCGCCGTCCCACAGGGCGAAAACAATGACGGACGCCGAAGCCAGTACGCTCCAGAACCAAAAGACCCAGGAAGGTTTTTCACCCGCGAACACCGTTCCCATGGCGGCCGTTGCCAGCGGCAAAGCGCCCAATACCACGCCGCCATGCGCGGCGGGCGCCGACTGCATGGCGATTGCCGATAGCACCGGAAAGCCAATGACCACGCCCAGCGCGGTGAGCAACAGGCGGCCAAGATCCTGCCGGCCTGGCCATTTCTGCCCCGTCACGAGCAGCAGGGGCAGGGCAATAAACGCGGCCCCCACAGCCCGTCCGATGCTGAGGAGGAGGGGATTGAATTCGGCCACGGCAAGGCGGGTCAGCGGCAGGGTCAGGGCGAAAATGGCGACCCCGACGAAGCCGTAGGCATAACCCTTGTTTTGTTGGGAGGTGAGCATGGAAGAATCGACACCCGTTGCAATTTCTATGGGGTGGGGGCATATCACGCTTTATGGAACAGGAACTCATTAAACCGGAAGTTGCCCCAAAAGGCTCTTCGCAGGCCTTCAGCCCTCTAGGCTGTTTCATCGCAGCCTCGGGCATCACCTTGCTCACCTTTTGCCTCCTGGGCACGGCGTCGGTCACAACGATCTGGGCATTTTCAAAACTTCTCGGATTGCCGGATGTCTTGTCGGAGGGCCTGATGGTACTTGGACTAATTCCTGCCGGCATTGCAACAATCTGGACGGCCGGGCGGGCCTGGCACGTCGAGCGCAGGCTTGCCCAACACCAGGATATTGATGTGCCGGCGTTCGGTCTCCTGCATTATTTCAAAAAGACTTGATTGCGCCATAGGCCGGGCCAAGAATCCGGTAAGCTCACAACCCCATGTCCATCTGGACCCGCATAAATGAGGCGCTTGCCCTCGTTGGAGATTCAATTGGCAGCTTTCTGGCAAAGCTGGCCAAGTCGCGGATTACTGCACCTGAGAAATCCCTGGCCTTCACCATCGGCATGATCGCCCTGGGCGCCAAGATGGCGAAAGCCGATGGCGTCGTGACCGGCGATGAAGTGGCGGCATTCAAACGGGTGTTTCAGGTTCCGCAGGCGGAACTGGCAACCGTCGCAAGAGTGTTCAACCTGGCCAAGCAGGATGTGGCGGGCTATGAATCCTATGCGCGCCAGATTGCCCGGCTGTTCCATGCAAAGGCCGTTATTCTCGAAAATGTGCTCGACGGACTTTTCCACATTGCCAAGGCGGACGGCCACCTTCATGCGGCGGAACTGGTTTACCTTGAAAGCGTGGCGCGGCATTTTGGTTTCAGTGCCCATGATTTCGCACGCATACGGGCCCGCCATGTCAATGCGGGCGCCGAGGACCCCTACGCCATACTTGATGTGGATCGCGGCATGGGGCTGGCCGCGATCAAACTGCGCTACCGGAAACTGGTGCGCGACAATCATCCGGACAAGCACATTGCGGCAGGTGTTCCCAAGGAAATGGTAGTCCTGGCGACCAACCGCCTCGCCCGCATCAATGCGGCCTATGAGCAGATCCTGAAGGAGCACCAGTTGTGATCGGTTCGGCGCTTGCTGCGACACATCTGCCTTCGCCGAACATTGAGCCCCGGCGCACTGGCGGCGGGCCAGACATGCTCATCCTGCACTACACGGGCATGGATGATGCCGGAATGGCGTGCCGCTGGCTGTGCGATCCGGTGTCGAAGGTCTCCTGCCACTATCTGGTCGATGAGCACGGCGGGATTGTCCAGATGGTGGATGAAAACATGCGGGCCTGGCATGCCGGCATTTCTTCGTGGAAGGGCGAGGACGACATGAATTCCCGTTCCATCGGCATTGAAATTCACAACCCCGGCCATGCCGCTGGCTATCCGGATTTCCCCGAAGCCCAGATGCTGGCGGTCATTGCCCTGTGCAAAGATATTGTCGCCCGGCATCACATTCATCCGGCGCGCGTGCTGGCACATTCGGACGTTGCGCCGGCCCGGAAGATCGATCCAGGCGAAAAATTCGATTGGGCGCGCCTGCATGCGGAAGGCATCGGCCACTGGGTGAAGCCGGAGCCCATTGACGGAGGGCCGTTCCTGCAAGCGGGTGATCAGGGCCAGGCGGTTGAAGCCCTGCAGGGCATGCTGGCGCTCTACGGCTACGAGACGGAAATCAATGGACTTTACGATGGGGCGACGGAGGTTGCGGTGCGGGCCTTCCAGCGCCATTTCCGCCCCGAACGGGTGGACGGAATCGCCGATTCATCCACGGTGATCACCCTGCACCGTCTGCTCGCCGGGGCCGGCCCCGCTTAAGGCTTGCCGCAGGCCCCGAGGAATGCCGGGAAATCCGCCTCGCCAAGGGGGAACACATGGTTGCTTGTGCCTGCCAGCACGGCAAAATGGCTGGCCTCCCGCAAGGCAGGGAACACCGGATCAGAAACCTTGAACTCGGTTTCGAGGCTGAGGGTTCCAGCTTCCTCATTCACCAAGGCCTTGCCCTTGAGCGGATATTTCCTGGCGTCAATCTCAAGTTCAAAATTCACCAGCCCGGCAAGCTTCAAGTCCGGGTCCGATTCCGGCAGGTAGAATTTCACGATGCCGGAGCGCTGGGTGCACCAGAAGCTCACCCCCACGTCGTCGGTTTCGGGGACGCCAAAGACCAGATAGACCTCCTGATCGGTCTGGTCGAGAATCCAGGTGCGTTCCTGGGCCAATGCCCGGGCGGATCCCAGCAAGACAGCAGAAAGCAGAATAAGCAGGCGTAAAGGCATTGCGATTCTCTTAGCGCGGTTTTTGCCGCAGCGGTATCACCCCTAACCACATAATCTTGCCCGAGCGCTTCTTCTTGACCTGTGGGGCAGGGCGGCATACTTGAGGGGTGTCAGTCGGCTGGATGGCCGCTCCCGCTAGGCCCGAAAGGGTGCGGGGGAGGAAAGTCCGGGCTCCACGGAAATACGGTGCCGGGTAACACCCGGCGGGGGCGACCCCAGGGAAAGTGCCACAGAAATTATACCGCAGTTGGAGATTTCCGCTGCAAGGGTGAAATGGTGCGGTAAGAGCGCACCGCATGGCCGGCAACGGCTGTGGCAGGGCAAACCCCACCGGGAGCAAGACCGAATAGGGGTGGTACGGGCTTCGGCCCAGGGTCTTTTTCGGCCCACTACCCGGGTAGGTCGCGCGAAGCCTCCGGCAACGGAGGTTCCAGATGAATGGTCATCCATGGCGGGAAACCGCCGGGACAGAACCCGGCTTACAGGCCGACTGACATTTCTGTTGCGGGATGACATTGATTTGAAACTATTTGTTAATGCAGTCGGGGGCAATGTCGGGCCAGCGTTAACGACTTGTTCACTGTGAATCTGCCCAAAATGCCCCCTGAAGCAGGCCAAACCCAGCAGCGTCATGTCCCCGTCATGCTTGACGAGGTGTTGAGGGCGCTCGCGCCCAGGGACGATGCCACCTATGTCGACGGGACGTTCGGGGCGGGGGGCTATGCCCGCGCCATCCTGGAGGCCGCCGCCTGCCGGGTCATCGGGCTGGACCGGGATCCCGCGGCTATCGCCGGCGGACAGGCGCTTGCCGCCAGATTCAAGGGACGGCTCATCCTGATTGAAGGCCGGTTTGGCGCCATGGGCGGGCATCTTGCCAGCCTCGGCCTTGCGAAGGTTCAGGGCGTGGTGCTGGATGTGGGTGTTTCCTCCATGCAGCTCGACGAGGCGGGGCGCGGATTTTCATTCCTGCGCGAAGGCCCGCTCGACATGCGCATGTCGCAGGCGGGACTCAGTGCCGCCGATGTGGTCAACACTTACTCTTCCGAAATGCTCGCCAAGGTAATCTTCCTCTTCGGCGAAGAGCCGCGCTCACGCGCCATCGCCAAGGCCATCGTCGCCCAGCGGGAGCTGTCACCGCTTGCCACGACAATTGACCTGGTCAAGGCGGTGGAAAAAGCCACGGGGCCGCAGCGGGCGAAAGACCGGACGCACCCTGCCACGCGGACCTTCCAGGCGCTGCGCATCCATGTGAACGCGGAGCTGGAGGAACTGGCCGACGCCCTGCATGAGGCTGAACAAATTCTGGATACCGGCGGGCGGCTGGCGGTGGTGAGTTTCCATTCGCTGGAGGACCGTATCGTCAAGCGGTTTCTCGCCATGCGCAGCGGCAAGACGCCGGAGGTTTCGCGCCACATGCCGGGCACCATTGCGCAGGCCAAGCCGAGTTTCGAATTGCTGTTCAAGGGGCATCTTGATCCCTCACCAAAGGAAGCCGAGGCGAATCCGCGGGCGCGCAGCGCAAAACTCCGGGCCGCCTCGCGCACGGCGGCTCCCGCATGGCCGGATTCGCGGAATGAACTCGGCATTCCGCGGCTTGAACGGAGCCGTCACTGATGCACAAGTTTCTCAATGCCTGCCTGGTGCTCGCGGTCCTCGTTTCAGCGTTCTTTCTCTATTCGCTGGAGCATTCGACGCGCGGACTGGAACGCAACATCGCAAGACAGCAGCGGGTCATCATGGAAGCGCGCGAGGCCACCAAGGTGCTGAATGCGGAATGGAGCAGCCTGACGCGGCCGGACCGCCTGCAGAAACTTGCCACGCAGAACCTGAAGCTGGAAACGGTAAAAGCCTCGCAATTCGTCAGCGAAAGCGAACTGGCGGAGCGGGTCCCGGCCGAACCCATCGTCATGCTGGAGGAAAAAGGCAAGGACGCAATCGGCGATATTCTCAAAGACATGCAGTGACCATGCGCCACGAACCTGATGATAGATTTGGCGGTGCCGCAAAGCTGGCGGGACAAAACCGCATTCGCCTTGTCGCAATCGGGTTCTCCATTGCGTTCCTGGCCATCGCGCTGCAGCTGGCAAACCTCACCGTCCTCCAAGGCAGGGTTGCCGAGGACGATGTGCTTGCCGAGCACCAGCCGCGCCTGCCGCGGCCCGATATCGTCGACCGCAACGGCGTGGTGATTGCCACCGACATCGCGGTGGCATCGCTCTATGCGGATCCGCGGAAGATCATCGATGTCGAGGAGGCGGTTGAAAGCCTGACCGCCACCATTCCCGATCTCGACGCGAAAGCCTTGCGCGAAAAGCTGTCGCAGCCCGGAAAGGCATTTGTCTGGCTCAAGCGGCAGGTGGCTCCGGAGGAGCGCGACGCGGTTTACAACCTCGGCATACCCGGCGTGGGTTTCGTCAACGAACGCCGGCGGGTCTATCCCAAGGGGCGGCTGGCGGCCCACACGGCTGGCTATGTCGACCTCGACAGCAAGGGCATTGCCGGCATTGAAAAATATCTGGACGAGCAGGGCGCTCTCTACACCGCGTCGCTTGCCGACGGCTCCGGCGAGACGGCGAGCCCGGCGCAGATCGCGACCGACACGCGGGTGCAGCATGCGCTGGCCGATGAACTCCAGAAGGCCGTGACGACGTTCAGGGCCGATGCCGCAGGTGGCATTGTTCTCGATATCACCACCGGAGAGATCATCGCCCTTGTTTCACTTCCTGATTTCAATCCCAACCAGGAAGACAAGAAATTCAGCAAGCAACAGGCCAACATGATGACGAGCGGGGTGTTCGAGCTTGGCTCGGTCATCAAGGCCATCACCTTTGCCATGGCTTTTGATTATGGGGTGACCGATCTCAACGGCAAATACGATGCGCGCTTTCCGCTGGTCATCGGCAATGCCAGCATCAGCGACTACCATGCCCAGCGGCGGGTCCTGACGGTTCCGGAAATCTTTACCAATTCCTCCAACATCGGCACTGCCCGCATGGCCCTCGACGTGGGCATGGAGGGGCATCAGGAATTCCTGCGGCGGGTCGGGCTGTTTGACCGGCTCACCACGGAAGTGCCGGAAAGCGCCAAGCCGCTGCTGCCAAAACACTGGAGCAAGTTGGCCACGGCGACGGCCGCCTTTGGCCATGGTTTTGCCGTACAGCCCCTGCAAGGCATTTCGGTGATAGGCGGATTGCTCAATAACGGCGTGATGGCGGCGCCGACGTTCCTGAAACGCGACGTGGGCGAGGCCGAGATGCTGGCCAAACGCATCGTAAAGCCCGAAACCAGCGAGAAAATGCGCTATCTTTTCCGTCTCAATGTGACCGAGGGGACCGCCTCCAAGGCCGATGTGATCGGCTACCGGGTGGGCGGCAAGACCGGCACGGCGGAAAAGGTTGTGGCCGGCCGTTACAATCCGGACAAGCTCTTGAACTCCTTCATTGGCGCCTTCCCGATGGACAATCCGCGTTATGCCATCATCGTCATGCTGGATGAGCCCAAGGCCACGCCTGAAACCTATGGTTTTGCCACCGCGGGGTGGAATGCGGTGCCGACGGCCGGCAAGATCATCGAGCGGATCGCGCCGCTGCTCGGGGTCAGGCCGGTGTTCACGCCGCAAGACCTTGAGAAGCTGGCGAAGCTTGCCAAAACGGCAAAAAAGGACGGTTGACAGGAGATGAGTGCCACACTGGCAAAACTGGCGGAAAACGACGTGGTCTTGCCGGAAGGGGCGGGTTCGCTGCTGGTTTCCGGCCTGACGGCGGACAGCCGCGAGGTTGAGCCCGGTTACGTTTTTGCCGCACTTGCCGGAAGCAAGGCCGATGGCGCCAAGTTTATCGGTCAAGCCTTTCAACGGGGCGCCAGCGTGGTCATTGGGCACGAGAATTCCGCCTACAGCGGCCCAGGGCTGGTAATCGAAACGGCAAATCCGCGCCGGCTCTTTGCGCGCATGGCGGCGCGGTTCTTCGGCAAGCAGCCCGACCTCACCGTGGCGGTGACGGGCACCAACGGGAAAACCTCGGTTGCTGCCTTCGTGCGCCAGATATGGCTCGCCATGGGATTCCGCGCGGCGAGCATCGGCACTATTGGCGTGGTCGGCCCTTCGGGCACGGAGCACCTGGCCCACACCACGCCCGATCCGGTGCAATTGCAGAAGATCCTTGCCAAGCTTGCCGAGGATCATGTGGGGCATCTGGTGCTGGAAGCCTCAAGCCACGGCCTGGCGCAATACCGGCTTGACGGCATCCGTTTCGCCGCGGCGGGGTTTACCAACCTGACGCGCGACCATTTGGACTACCACCCCACGCTGCAGGACTACCTGAACGCCAAGATGCGGCTATTTGAGGAATTGCTGCCTGCCGGCGCCCCCGCCGTCATCAACGCGGACACGCCCTTCAGCGCGGAGGTCACGGCGCGTGCCAGGGCGAGGGGACTGAAGATTTTCTCCGTCGGCAAGCTTGGCGTCGAGCTCAAGCTGTTGAGTTCGCGGCGGGATGGTTTCGGCCA
This sequence comes from uncultured Aestuariivirga sp., assembly GCA_964604435.1. GTDB lineage: Bacteria > Pseudomonadota > Alphaproteobacteria > Rhizobiales > Aestuariivirgaceae > Aestuariivirga. Next base: position 14,130 of record CAZRZB010000009.1, read on the forward strand.
GCAGCTGGAGTTGCAGGGCCCGCACAAGACCCATTCAGTCTACCTGCCGCTGGTCGGCAACTTCCAGGCGTCGAACGCACTGGTGGCGGCTGGCCTGGTGCTGGCCACGGGCGGCGAGGAAACGCTGGTGATGCACGCGCTTGAATCCCTGCAAGGCGCCAAGGGCCGGCTGGAACTGGTTGGCAAGAGCAAGGCGGGGGCTTCGATCTTCGTCGACTATGCCCATACGCCGGACGCGCTGGAGCATGCCATCGCCTCACTTCGGCCGTACACGGACGGAAAACTGGTTGTGGTCTTTGGCTGTGGCGGCGACCGCGACAAGGGCAAGCGGCCGCAGATGGGCGCGATTGCGGCAAAGCATGCAGACCGGATCATCGTGACCGATGATAATCCGCGCAGCGAGGATGCGAAGACCATCCGGGCGGAAATCCTGGCGGCCTGTCCCGGGGCGCAGGAAATCGGCGACCGGGCGAAGGCCATCGCCAGGGGCGTAGGCGGGCTGGCAGCAGGCGACGTGCTGCTGGTTGCCGGCAAGGGCCACGAGGAAGGGCAGACGGTCGGAAGCAAGGTCATTCCGTTCAGTGACCACGAGGCGGTCCTGGCGGCCATTGCCGGCGAGGCTTTTCATGGCTGAACCGGCACTTTGGACCGCCGATGAACTGGCCGCGGCGAGCGGCGGAAAAATCATTGGCTCTGTCACTAAACCGCTCAATGGGGTTTCCATCGATACGCGCACCCTGGCGCCCGGCGACATCTTCGTGGCGATCAAGGGCGAGACCCATGATGCCCATGACTTCGTTGCCAAAGCCCTGACAGCGGGAGCAGGACTGGCCATCGTCTCGCGGCCAACCGATGAGATGAAAGCGGCGGGGCCGCTGCTGGTCGTTGCCAATGATCCGCTCGAAGGCCTCGCAAATATCGGCCGGGCTTCGCGTGCCCGCTCGCAGGCGCAGATCGTGGCGGTCACCGGCAGTGTCGGCAAAACCAGCACGAAAGAAATGCTGCGGCTGGCGCTGTCCACCTCGGGCCTCACCCATTTCTCGGTGGCGTCCTTCAACAACCACTGGGGCGTGCCGCTGACGCTGGCGTGCATGCCGCGGCAGGCTGCCTACGGGGTGTTTGAAATCGGCATGAACCATGCGGGCGAGATTACGCCCCTGGCCGGCATGGTGCGGCCGCATGTGGCCATCATCACCAATGTGGCACCCGTGCATGTGGGCAATTTCAACTCGGTCGAGGAGATTGCCGATGCCAAGGCTGAAATCTTCAGCGGCGTGCAGCCTGGCGGATATGCGGTGCTGAACCGCGACAACGCTTTCTTCGAGCGCCTGGCAGCGGCGGCAAGGACCTCAGGCATTCAGAACGTGATCAGCTTTGGGGCCCACGAAAAGGCCGATGTGAAAGCGGAGCGCCTGGTACTGCATGGGACCTGCAGCTGCATTACCGCCGAGGTGATGGGCGAGAAGCTGGTCTACAAGCTTGGCATGCCGGGAGAACACATGGCCCTCAACAGCCTTGCGGTGCTGGCTGCCGTGAAACTCATGGGGGCTGACCTGGCCCGGGCCGCCCTGGCGCTGGCGGCTGCCGAAGCGGCGAAGGGCAGGGGCGCACGCCACCACCTTCGCATCGGTTTGGGCGAACTGCTGCTGATTGACGAGAGCTATAATGCAAATCCCGTCTCCATGGCGGCGGCCCTCGCCCTGCTTGGCCGGGCAAAGACCGGCAAGGGCGGGCGGCGCATCGCGGTCCTGGGCGACATGCTGGAACTCGGGCAGCACGGGCCGGGGCTCCATGCCGGGCTTTTCAAGGCGATGGACGGGAACAAGGTGGATGTTCTATATGCCGCCGGTCCCCTGATGGCGCACCTCTGGGAGAAAACGCCTGCGGACCGCCGGGGGGCCTATGCCACGACATCGGCGGAATTGAAGGGCAGTCTGCTTGAGGGGCTCCAGGCGGGGGACGTCGTGATGATCAAGGGCTCGCTCGGCAGCCGCATGGGGCCGCTGGTTGAAGCCATAAGAGAGCGCTTTGCGCCAGTGAACAGGGATCCCTAGCCGATGCTCTATTACCTCCTCAAAAGCCTCACCGATGATGTTTCGGCTTTCAACGTGTTCCGCTATCTCACCACCCGGTCCAGCGGGGCAATTCTCACTGCGCTATTCTTCATTTTCGTCTTTGGGCCAAAAATTATCGCCCTGCTGAAAATCAAGCAGGGGCGCGGGCAGCCCATCCGCAGCGACGGCCCGCAGCGGCATATCGTGGAAAAGCAGGGCACGCCGACGATGGGCGGCCTGATGATCCTTTCGGGCACTTTCGTGTCCACCATACTTTGGGCCGATCTCAGCAACCTCTATGTCTGGGCCGTGCTCTTTGTCACCCTGGGGTTTGGCGCCATCGGCTTCTACGATGACTTTCTGAAAGTCACCCGCTCCACCACGAAGGGCTTTTCCGGCAAGGCGCGCCTGCTGGCTGAATTCCTGATTGCCGGCGTTGCGGTTGCCTGCTTCATGTGGATCGGCGAGAAGCCGCTGTCGAGTTCCCTGGCGGTTCCTTTCTTCAAGGACGTGCTGATTCCCTTTGGCTACTTCTTCGTCTTCATCGGCATGTTTGTCATTGTGGGGGCGGGCAACGCGGTGAACATCACGGACGGGCTGGACGGCCTGGCCATCGTGCCGGTGATGATCGCGGCGGCAAGCTATGGACTGATTGTCTATCTGGTGGGCAACGCGGTCTTCGCCGAATACCTGCAGGTGCATTTTGTCAAAGGCACGGGCGAACTTGCGGTGATCTGCGGGGCGCTCGTCGGCGCGGGCCTCGGCTTCCTGTGGTTCAATGCGCCGCCCGCCATGATCTTCATGGGGGATACGGGTTCACTGGCGCTGGGCGGGGCGCTGGGGGCGATCGCCGTCGCGGTGAAGCACGAGATCGTGCTGGCCATTATCGGCGGCCTGTTTGTGCTCGAGACGGCTTCGGTCATCGTCCAGGTGGCTTCCTTCAAGATGACAGGCAAGCGGGTGTTTGCCATGGCGCCGCTGCATCACCATTTCGAACAGAAGGGCTGGAAGGAACCGACCATCGTCATCCGCTTCTGGATCATTGCCTTTGTGCTGGCCCTAATCGGCCTTTCGACCTTGAAACTCAGGTAGGCATTTAAGGTGTTTCCGGCCCACACATTCAAGAACAAGCGGGTTGGCCTCTTCGGCCTGGCCCGCTCGGGCCTGGCCTGCGCCGAAGCCTTGCGGCTCGGCGGGGCAGAAGTTTTTGCCTGGGATGATGCCGAAGCGGCGGTTGCCGGGGCGAGGGCAGCGCACCTGCCCGTGGCGGATTTGCGCGGGATTGATTTTACCACCCTCAACAGTCTGGTGCTGAGCCCCGGCGTGCCGCTCAGCCATCCCGAGCCACATTGGACCGTTGCAAAGGCCAAGGCTGCCGGCATTGAAATCATCGGCGACACGGAAGTGTTCCAGCGCGAAGTTGCCGGCACGGGGGCGCGCATCGTGGCCATCACCGGCACCAACGGCAAGTCCACCACCACGGCCCTCATCGGGCACATCTTCAAAGCCCTGGAATGCGATGCCGATGTGGGGGGGAACATCGGCACCGCCGTGTTCCTGATGCGGCCGCCGGTGAAGGACCGCATCTATGTCCTTGAGCTTTCCTCTTTCCAGATCGATCTGATGCCCGGATTGAAACCGGACGTGGGGATTCTGACCAACCTGACGCCGGACCATCTGGACCGCCACGGCAGCATGGAAAACTATGCCGCCATCAAGGCCCGCATGTTCGCCAAACAGGGCGAGAGCGATACGGCGCTCATTGGCGTTGATGACGAGTGGTGCGTGGCCATTGCCCTGGCGATCAGGAACCGGTCCACGGTGCGGCCGGTTTCGGTGTCGCACCACATGGAGGACGGCATTTCCGCCCCTGACGGGATTCTCCGCGATTGCCGGAACGGCAGTGAAGTGGCGCAGTTGGATCTCCGCGCCATGCCGGCGCTCAAGGGCGTGCACAACTGGCAGAATGCCTGCATGGCCTATGGCGCCGCACGGGCTCTCGGCTTGAGCGTCGCCGACATTGAAAGGGCGATGAAAAGCTTTCCGGGCCTGGCGCACCGCATGCAGGAAGTTGGCCGCCTTGGTCAGGTTTCCTTCATCAACGACTCAAAAGCCTCCAATGCCGATGCTGCGGCCAAGGCGCTTGCATCCTTCAACAGCATTTTCTGGATTGCCGGGGGCATTGCCAAGGCAGGCGGAATCAAGCCGCTTGCGCCGTTCTTCGGACGCATCGAAAAAGCCTATCTGATCGGCGAGGCGGCCGAGGAATTTTCCAGGACGCTGAGCGGCAAAGCCCCGTTCGAGCTCTGCGGCACGCTCGACAAGGCGGTTGCTGCGGCGGCGCGTGATGCGGCCAATTCGAACCTGGAGGATGTGGTCGTATTGCTGTCACCGGCCTGCGCTTCCTTCGATCACTACCGTAATTTTGAAATCCGCGGCGATGCCTTCGTGAAACATGTTTCCGAACTGCCCGGCATCGCCATGGCCACAAAAGGAGAATCCTGATGCTTGTCTCCCGAAGCGATCGCGGGCTTCTTGCGCGCTGGTGGTTCACAGTGGACCGGCCCCTGCTCTCGGCGGTGCTGCTGCTGATGGCGATCGGCGTGCTGATCAGCATGGCGGCCAGCCCTCCCGTTGCCGAACGCATCGGACTCAATACCCTTCACTTCTTCAAGTACCAGCTGGCCTTTCTGGTGCCGGCGGTGATCCTGCTGATTTCGGTGTCCCTGCTGGAGCCGCGGCAGGCGCGGCGCGCGGCGTTTCTCATGCTCGGCATGTCGCTTGGCCTGATGGTTGCGGCGCTGCTCTGGGGGCCGGAAATCAAGGGCGCCCACCGTTGGATCAACTTTGGGCCGATCGGGTTGCAGCCTTCGGAGCTGGCCAAGCCCAGCTTCGTAGTGATTGCCGCCTGGTTCCTGTCGGAACACACCAAACGGCCGGAGATGCCGGGCCAGGTCATTGCCTATGTGATCTTCACCGTGCTTGTCGGCCTGCTGGTGCTGCAACCGGACTTTGGCCAGACGGCCCTGGTGGTGGTGACTTTCGGGGCGATGCTGCTGATCTATGGCATTCCCTGGGTGCTGGTGCTGGGGCTCGCAGGGCTTTGTGCCGCAGGCGTGGCGGCGGCCTATGCCCTGGTTCCCCATGTTGCGTCGCGGTTTGACCGCTTTCTCAATCCCGACAAGGGTGACACATTCCAGGTGGATACCGCCATGGCGGCCTTCGGCAATGGCGGGCTGCTGGGGACGGGGCCGGGCGGCGGCGAGGCCAAGCAGATTCTCCCCGATGCCCATACGGATTTCCCCTTCGCGGTTGTCGGCGAGGAATTCGGCCTGATTGCCTGCCTCGGCCTGATGCTGCTCTTTGCCTTTGTGGTGATGCGCATCCTGCAGCGGGCGAAGATCGAACCCGATCCATTTCCCGCCCTGGCCCTGAGCGGCCTTGGAATTATCTTCGGTCTGCAGGCGGTGATCAACATGGGGGTGAATGTTTCCCTGCTCCCGGCCAAGGGCATGACGCTGCCGCTCATTTCCTATGGCGGGTCGTCGCTGGTCGGGGTTGCCTTTGCGATGGGAATGGTCCTGGCTTTCAGCCGGCGGCAGCCCCATGTTTCCCTGTCGTCGACGACATGGCAGCCGGTGACAGCGTGAGCGGGATTTGATGACCGAGGTGCTTGGCGGAATTGGACGTGGTGTGGTGGTTCTGGCGGCGGGCGGAACCGGCGGGCACCTGTTTCCGGCCCAGGCACTGGCCGAGGAACTGGTGGCGCGCGGCTTCATCATCCATCTGGTGACCGACGAGCGGGTTGCCGATTACGGCAAATCCTTTCCGGCCATTGAAACCCATATCGTGCCATCGACGACATTAACGCTGTCAAAACCGTGGCTGCTGCCGGGGCGCCTGTTCAAGCTCTATCGCGGGGTGCGGAAGGCCAAGGCGGTTTTGCGGCGCGTGCTGCCCGATGTAGTGGTGGGCTTTGGCGGCTACCCGTCGTTTCCTCCGATTATCGCCGCGTCGCAGCTTGGCATCGCCACCTGCGTGCATGACCAGAATGCGGTGATGGGGCGGGCCAACCGTTTCCTCTCGCGCTTCGTGCAGGCCGTCGCCTCGTCATTCCCGGAATTGGCAAAGCTGCCGGAGCACGCCAGGCCGAAGCTTGTGGTGACGGGAAATCCGGTCCGCGCCGTGGTGATGGCGGAGCGGGCATCGCCTTACCCTCCCGCGGGCGCCGACCAGCCGTTCAACCTGCTGGTTTTCGGCGGCAGCCAGGGGGCGCGGTTCTTCGCGGAATTCATGCCGAAGGTGATGGCGGAACTGCCGCGCGCCATTCGCAAGAACCTGCGCCTTACCCAACAGTGCCGCCCGGAAGACATGGAAGCGGTGCGGGCCGCTTATGACGCCCTGGGTTTCAGTTTCGACCTGCGCCCCTTCTTCGTCGACATGCCGCTGCGGATCGCCAACGCGCACCTGGTGATCTGCCGGTCGGGGGCCTCCACCATTGCGGAACTTGGCGTCATCGGCAGGCCTGCGGTGATGGTGCCGCTGCCGCATGCCATCGACAATGACCAGTTGCGCAATGCGCAAAGCTTTGCTTCGGCGGGGGCCGGCTGGATCAAGCCGCAGGGTGAGCTCGACGCCAAGGAGTTTGCCGCATTTTTGACGCGATTGCGTTATCAGGAGGGGGAATTGCAGGCGGCCGCCAAGGCGGCGCTGGCGCACGGAAGACCAGATGCTGTCCAGCGGCTGGCAGATTTGACGGTCAGGCTTGCGGTGAATTCCGCAAGGGCGAAATTGGAGAAGAAGACACCATGAAACTGCCGCGCGACGTAGGCCCCATCCATTTCATCGGCATCGGCGGCATCGGCATGAGCGGGATTGCCGAAGTGATGGCGACCCTCGGCTACAAGGTCCAGGGTTCGGACCTGAGCGACAACTACAATGTGGCGCGCCTGCGCAAGAACGGCATTGAGGTTTCCATCGGCCACCAGGCCTCAAACATCGGCGCGGCGCAGGTGGTTGTCGTCTCGTCGGCGGTGAAGCCCGACAACCCGGAACTGGTCGAGGCGCGGGCCCGCTACCTGCCGATCGTGCGGCGGGCGGAAATGCTGGCCGAACTGATGCGCTTCAAATCCTGCGTGGCAGTTGGCGGCACCCATGGCAAGACCACGACCACATCGCTCGTCGCGGCGCTCCTTGATGCCGGCGGCTTTGATCCCACAGTGATCAATGGCGGCATCATCAATGCCTATGGCACCAATGCGCGGCTCGGCAAGGGCGACTGGATGGTGGTGGAGTCGGATGAATCGGACGGCACCTTCGTCAAGCTTCCGGCCGATGTGGTGATCGTCACCAACATCGATCCCGAGCACCTGGACCACTACGGCACCTTCGAGAAAGCCAAGGAGGCCTACCTGGCCTTTGTCGAAAACATCCCGTTCTATGGTTTTGCGGTCATGTGCATCGACCATCCGATTGTCCAGGAGCTGATTGGACACGTGAAGGACCGCCGCGTGGTGACCTACGGCATCAGCCCGCAGGCGGATTTCAGGCTGCTTGATCTCAGATATGAAAACGCGATCACCAAATTCTCGGTCCGCATCACCGACCGGCTGACGGCGGCCACCCATGACATCACCGGCCTTGAATTGCAGATGCCCGGCGACCACAACGCGCTGAATTCGACCGCTGCGGTGGCGGTGGCCCGCGAGTTGGGACTGAGCGATGAGAGCATCCGGAAGGGACTGACGAGCTTCGCCGGCGTCAAGCGGCGCTTCACGCGTACCGGCGAGCACAATGGCGTCACCGTGTTTGACGACTACGGCCATCACCCGGTTGAAATTGCCGCCGTGCTGAGTGCGGCGCGCAAGGTGACGAAGGGCAAGGTCGTGGCCGTCATGCAGCCGCACCGCTACACCCGGCTGGCGAGCCTCTTCAATGAATTCTGCACCTGTTTCAACGACGCGGATTCGGTGATCCTGGCGCCGGTCTATGCGGCCGGCGAAACGCCCATCGAGGGCGCCACCCACACGCACCTGGCGGAGGGCCTGCATGGCCGCGGCCATCGCGCCGTCCAGACCATCGAGAAACCCGAGGAACTGGCGGCGCTAGTCAGGGGACAAGTTGGGCCTGGAGATATTGTGGTTTTCCTGGGGGCCGGCACAATCAGCCAGTGGGCCTATGCCTTGCCCGGTCAGCTTGCGGCGCTTGACGGCAAGGGTTCTCCTTGATGCCAAGACTGGATGGCGCGGCGTTGCTCAAGCGGTTGCCTGCGGTGCGTGGGCGGCTTGAGGCCAATGCAGCACTTGCCGACCTGACCTGGTTCCGTGCCGGGGGGGCGGCGGAAGTCCTGTTTACGCCGCTCAACGAGGCCGACCTGGCGGAATTCCTGCAGGCCACGCCAAATGACATCCCGGTTTATGTCATCGGCGTGGGCTCGAACCTGCTGGTGCGCGACGGCGGGGTTCCCGGCGTGGTCATCCGTCTTGGCCGCGGATTTTCCGAGATCAAGCTGGAGCCGGACAATCGCCTCCGGGCCGGAGCGGCGGTGCTTGACGTGCGGGTGGCACGCTTTGCCTATGACAATTGTTTAGACGGGTTAACCTTTCTGAGAGGTATCCCCGGCACCATAGGCGGCGCTTTGCGGATGAACGGCGGAGCCTATGGTGGTGAGACAAAAGATATTCTGGTAGAGGCCCGGGCCGTGGACCGGGCGGGAACAGTGCACGTGCTTTCAAATGCAGAGATGAAATACTCCTACCGGCATTGTGGTGCGCCGGAGGACCTGGTCTTCACCGAGGCCCTGTTGCAGGGGCGCCCGGGAAACCAGGACGAGATCATGGCCGCCATGAACAAGATTACCGACAGCCGCGAGGCGACCCAGCCGATCAAGAGCCGCACCGGCGGCTCGACCTTCAAGAATCCGCCGGGCAACAAGTCCTGGCAGCTGATCGACAAGGCGGGCTTGCGCGGCTTTGCCATAGGGCCCGCCAAGGTCTCGGAGCTGCACTGCAATTTCCTCATCAATGAAGGCGGCGCAACCGCCACCCAGATTGAAGAACTGGGCGAGACCATCAGGGCGCGGGTGAAGGCAACTTCAGGTATTGAGCTTGAGTGGGAAATCAAGCGCATCGGCCTTCCGGCAGGTGCGGCATGACGGGGCGCGTTCCACAGGACACCAGCGTTGCCGTCCTTATGGGCGGCTGGTCGGCCGAGCGCGAGGTGAGCCTCTCATCGGGCGAGGGTTGTGCCGCGGCGCTGGGCCGGGCAGGCTTCAAGGTCACGCCGATCGATGTGCAACGCGAAACGATTTTCTCTGTCCTGCAGGAGCTGCGGCCCGACGTTGCCTTCAATGCGCTGCACGGCAAATGGGGCGAGGACGGCTGCGCCTCGGCCATGCTCGAGACGCTGCAGATTCCCTACACCCATTCGGGCGTGCTTGCCTCGTCGCTTGCCATGCACAAGGAAAAATCAAAACACATCTTCCGGGGCGTCGGCATTCCGGTTGCCGAGAGCGTCCTGGTCGATATTGAAGTTGCGGCGCGTCAGCACCCCATGGCGCTTCCCTATGTGCTCAAACCAGTGGACGAGGGCTCGAGTGTTGGCGTTCATATCGTCACCGAACAGTCCAATGGCCCGGCCTCGATCATCCTGGAGGAGCGCAAGCTTTTCGGTTCGCAGGTGATGGCCGAGCGTTTCATTCCCGGCCGGGAACTGACTTGCGCGGTGATGGGCGATGTCGCCCTGGGCGTCATCGATATCATTGCCAAGGTCGGGTTCTACGACTACCGGGCCAAATATGCGCCGGGCGGCTCGCAGCACATTCTGCCCGCCGACATTCCGAAGGATGTGTACCGGAAATGCCAGCAATATGCGCTGCAGGCCCACCGGGCCCTGGGCTGCCGCGGGGTCAGCCGGGCGGATTTCCGTTATGACGATACACACGGGCCGGCGGGCGAACTGATCCTGCTCGAAATCAATACGCAGCCGGGAATGACAGGAACCTCGCTGGTGCCCGAACTCGCGGCCCACTCGGGGCATTCTTATGAGGAGCTGGTGACATGGATGGTCAACGACGCGTCAATCAACCGGTGACACGGGCCCATGGGCGCGGCCAGCGCGCGGAGTTCATGGAGATCGGCCAGAGCCGGCAGATGCGCATGGCGGCACGCGCCAGCGCGGTGCTGTTTCTGGGCCTTACGGTCTTGCACAGCATCATTCTGGGCGGCTATCTCAACTATGAGGGCAGCCCGTGGCTGAAGGTGCCCGGCAAACTGTCGAGCCTCATTGGCCTGGCGGCCGATGATATCCGGATCACGGGCCTGGTCCATCAGGATCCCGCGATGGTGCTCAATTCGCTTGGCATCAGGCCGGGCGGAAGCCTGGTCGGCTTTGATGCGGCCAACGCCAAGGCGCTGCTGGAGAATCTCGATTGGGTGGCAACCGCCACGGTGCAGCGGTCATTTCCCAATCAGCTTGAAATCTCCGTGGTGGAGCGTGAACCTTTTGCCGTGTGGCAGCGGGCGGGCTCCTACTATGTGATTGACCGTTCCGGCTCGGCGATGAGCAATGTGCTGCCCGGAAACCTGCCGAAGCTGCCGCTGGTGACCGGTGAAGGGGCGCAATTCGCGGTTTCCGAACTCGTTAACCAACTGGAAGTTTCTCCTGACCTATCATCAAAGCTGAATGGCGCAGCCCGGGTCGGGCAGCGGAGGTGGAATCTTTATCTCGACAACGGCATCACGATTCTGTTGCCTGAGAAAGAGGTGGAGGCGGCATTGGCGCGCGTGACGGCGCTCGATGCCAGCCAGCACCTGCTTTCCAAAGGCATAAAAAGCGTGGACTTGCGCTTTACGGGGCGGGTGATCGTCGGAATTGCCGAGATCAAGGAACCACCGGCGGACAAGGCGAAGGGCAAGTTGGGCCAGAACGAGTAGCAGGCCAGGGAATTGGTGGGTAATGACGGTGGTGCAGTTGCATGGAAAGCCAGCGGGGCGGGGCACGGGATCTGACAGGCGCAGCATTCTTGCGGCGCTGGATATCGGGTCATCCAAGATTTCCTGCCTGATCGCCGAAACGGTTCCGGCCAAGCACCGGATGCCTGGCGGGGCTGAACGGAAATCACTGAAAATACTGGGCCTTGGACACCAGGTTTCGCGCGGCGTGCGCAACGGCTCGATCGTCGATGTGGACGAAGCAGAACGCGCCATCCGGCTCAGCGTCGATGCGGCCGAACGCATGGCGCAGCAGGCCATCTCGGACGTCTTTGTGAATGTCTCGGGCGGGCGTCCGCAATCGGCCTGCCACACGGGCCACGCCAGGGTTCAGGGAAGCGGGGTGAGCCCGCGGGACATCGATACGGTCATCGCATCCGCAACAGCCGCTATTCCGCCTTCGCGGCGCACCGTGCTGCATGCGGCACCGGTACAATACCACCTCGACGAGGCGAGTGGCATCGTCGCGCCTCTTGGGATGCATGGCGAAAATTTGAGCGTCGATCTGGGGGTCGTCACGGTCGACTCCGCCCACTTGCGCAATCTGGCGCTGGCCATCGAGCGGGCCCATCTTTCGGTTTCGGGTTACGTTATAGCTCCCTATGCGGCCGGCAAGTCGGTTCTGGCCGAAGACGAAGCGGTGCTCGGCACCATTCTCATTGAAATGGGAGGAGCGACCACGGCCCTGTCCATCTTCCACGAAGGCAGCCTGATTTTCGCCGACAGCATTCCGATTGGCGGCATGCATGTAACCCACGATATTGCGCGCGGGCTTTCGACCACCATTGCCCATGCGGAGCGGATGAAAACCCTGTGGGGCAGCGCCCTGCCGGCCAGCACCGATGAGCGCGACATGCTATCGGTGCCGCTGCTGGGCGAACGCGGCGCCGATACGGTGCAAAAGGTTCCGCGCGCCATGCTGACGGCCATCATTCGTCCCCGGATCGATGAAATCTTCGAATATGTCGCTGAACGACTGAACCAGTGCCCGGTGGCCCACCTCGGCGGGCACCGGGTGGTGCTTTCAGGCGGCGCCAGCCAGTTGACCGGAATTTGCGAGGTGGCCAGCCTGTGGCTGGGGCGGCAGGTCCGCCCGGGGATACCCATGCCGGTTTCGGGCATGCCCGATGCCGGCCGCCATGCCGGGTTTTCGGTGGCCGTTGGCCTTCTTGCCTACGGGCTGAAACCCGATCGCCACAGTAACCTTCCAGCCTTGGCCGCCCCTGGCGTGACCCAGGCCCAGCAGGGCTATGTCCGGCGGGTAGGACGTTGGATCGCCGAAAGCTTCTGAGGCCAAATTTATATTTTGGCTGATTTCCCTGAATGTTTAAGGGTTTCCTGCGGTTATGAGTCAGTTTGAGGCATGTTTTAAGCTCTATTGATGAACTTGGTTAGCGGGCGTTAACCATTTGTTATTGTTTGAGTAAGAAAGATGACGACAGGGTGAAACATCTCCGGAAACTGCCATGACCATAAATCTGAACATTCCCAACCTCTCTGAACTCAAGCCCCGCATCACGGTTTTCGGCGTTGGAGGGGCTGGCGGCAACGCCGTCAACAACATGATTGAAAGCCGCCTGGAGGGTGTCGAATTCGTCGTGGCAAACACCGATGCACAGGCGCTCCTGCAAAACTCGGCATCGCGCCGGGTGCAAATGGGAACCGCCCTGACACAAGGACTGGGGGCCGGTTCGCAGCCGCAAATCGGCGCGGCGGCCGCAGAAGAGGCGCTTCCTGAAATTCTCGACTATCTCGCCGGCGCGCACATGGCCTTCATTACCGCAGGCATGGGCGGTGGCACCGGCACAGGCGCCGCACCGGTGATTGCGCGCGCCGCCAAGGAGCAGGGCATTCTTACCGTCGGCGTGGTGACCAAGCCCTTCCATTTCGAAGGCATCCGCCGCCTGCAAACCGCCGAACGCGGCATCGAGCAGCTGGCGCAATATGTCGATACGCTCATCGTCATCCCCAACCAGAACCTGTTCCGGGTGGCCAATGAAAAGACGACGTTCGCGGCGGCCTTCGCCATGGCCGACCAAGTCCTCTATTCAGGGGTCGCCTCAATCACCGAACTGATGACGAAGGAAGGCCTGATCAATCTCGATTTCGCCGACGTCCGCGCGATCATGAGCGAGATGGGCCGGGCGATGATGGGCACCGGCGAAGCAACCGGTGAAAAACGCGCCATTGAAGCGGCAGAGGCAGCGATTTCCAATCCGCTGCTGGACGATGTTTCAATGCGTGGCGCCCGCGGACTGCTGATTTCTATTTCGGGCGGGCCTGATCTCACGCTCTATGAAGTGGATGAGGCGGCAACGCGCATCCGCGAGGAAGTGGATCCGGAAGCCAATATCATCCTCGGCGCAACCTTCGATGATTCCCTGGAAGGGACCATGCGGGTTTCGGTCGTGGCCACCGGGCTTTCCCAAGAACTTGTCACCGGTACGGTGACCGCCGAGGAGACGGCGGAATTGAAGGAGGCTTCGACCTCGTCATTTGGCTATACGGGAAAACAGCAAACGGTGCTGCCGAAAGTCGTGACCCCGGCCCCGATGGCGGCGCGCGCCAACCCGGTAGCAAACAAACCCGCAGCTCCGCCAAAGCCGCCGGTGGTTGAAGATGAATTTGAGGAAGCGCATGAGACGCAGGTTGCGGCGCAGGCCGCACCGAAGGCTCGCAGCCAGCGGATTCCTCCCATTGAAGACTTTCCGCCCATTGCGCAAAAGCAGATTGCGGCCCAGCAGAACCGCATCGAGCATATTGCCGAACATGCGGCACGCAAGAAGAAAGGCCTGTTTGAGCGCCTGGCCGATGTCGGCCTGGGCCGCCGGGATGAGCCCGCTCCGGTCAGCCGTGAGCCGGTGATGGCGGTGCGTCAGGAGCCAAAGGTGCAGGCTGCCAGGCAGGCGCGCCAGGCGCCGCCCGAGCCGCAGGTGCATATTGATCCCACTCTCGATGATGACCAGTTGACCATCCCGGCCTTCCTGCGGCGGCAAGCCAACTGATTGGTTAACTGAGAATTCCGGAAACCCGGCGGACACATTTCCGCCGGGTTTCCTGCTTCTAACGCTATCTGCTTCATGTTCCAGGCCAGATAGGCTAGAATGTGAATCTTTTCAGATCAGAGAGTTAGTTGCGAATGGTCCTTGCCGACAGAAACCACACTGTTCAGCCCCTGCGCATGTTGTGTCTGGGCACGCTTGCGTTGGTCCTTGCAGGCTGTGCGACACCGGGTGTGATCGGCGACATGCTGGGCGGCGGTTCAACGCCTGCGGCGACGACCAGCATGGGGCTTTCGGGCGGGGCGATGAGCCCCGGCGGAGAAACCCCGGCGCAGGGCGATCCGGTGGCGGAGCTCTACAATTCCGGGCTGGAAAAACTCAAGGCCGGTTCCTACAAGGCGGCGGCCAAGAGCTTTGCCGAAGTCGAGCGCCAGCACCCGTATTCAAAGTGGGCCACCAAGGCGCTGCTGATGCAGGCGTTCACCAACTACCAGCGTAATGCCTATGACGACGCGATCAATGCCGCCGACCGGTTCATTTCGCTGCATCCGGGCCACAAGGATACGGCCTACGCCTATTATCTGAAAGCGATTTGCGAATACGAGCAGATCAGCGATATCCGCCGCGATCAGTCGCGTACCCAAAAAGCCCTGGAAGCCCTGGAAGAAGTGGGCAAGCGGTTCCCGCAATCGCCCTATGCCGCCGACGCGGCAAAGAAAGCCCTGTTGGCGCGCGACCATCTTGCCGCCAAGGAAATGGAAGTGGGGCGCTATTACCTCAAGAAGGGCTCCTATCTTGCGGGCATCAACCGCTTCAAGAAAGTGGTGACCGACTACCAGACGACGAGCCAGGTGCCGGAAGCGCTATACCGTTTGACCGAGGGCTATATGGCCCTTGGGGTGGTTTCCGAAGCCCAGACGGCCGCCGCCGTGCTGGGACAGAATTTCCCCAACAGCCAGTGGTACAAGGACGCTTACACGCTGGTCACCAGCGATGGCCAGCAGCCGGTCGAAAACAAGACATCGTGGATCAGCCGCCTGTTCAACGGCTGAGGTCCCGGAGTTTTTACCCCCTCGCGCTGAGCCAAAAGACTCAGCTATAGTCCAGCCATGCTGACCGCACTTTCCATCCGCGATATCGTGCTCATCGAGAAACTGGACATCTCGCTGGAGAAGGGCCTGACGGTTCTGACCGGGGAAACGGGAGCGGGAAAATCCATTCTGCTTGATGCGTTGGGTCTGGCACTTGGTGGGCGCGGCGATTCCGGCCTGGTGCGCCATGGCGCCTCGAAGGGGGTTGTCACGGCGGGTTTCATGCTGTCCAAGGGCCACGCGGCGCTGCGCCTTCTGGAAGAGCAGGGCATCGAAGCGGAGGGCGAACTGGTGATCCGGCGCATCCAGAATGCCGATGGTCCCAGCCGCGCCACGATCAATGACCAGCCGGTGAGTTTGAACCTACTGCGACAGATTGCCGGAAGCCTGGCGGAAATCCACGGCCAGCATGCCGACCGGGCGCTGGTGGATGTGGCCAATCACCGGCGGCTGGTGGACGCCTTCGGCGATCTGGATGAACAGGCGGCTGGCGTGGGCAGGCTCTGGCAGGCGTTGAGCGACGTCAGCGCCGAACTGGACGGGCACCGCGAGCTGATGGCCCGGGCCGAGGCGGAACGGGACTACATCGAACACGCGGTGGAGGAATTGCGGGAGCTTGATCCGCAGGCCGAGGAGGAAACGAAACTCGCCAGTGCCCGGCAGCTGATGATGCATGCCGAGCAATACGCCGGTGCCCTCAGCGAGGCCGAGAGTGTCCTGTCCGGCGATGGGGTGGAAGCGCGGCTGAGTGCGGCGCTTCGCAAGCTTGAACGCCGCCGGGAAGCGGCGGAGGGAAGGCTGGACCAGGCCTGCGTGGCACTCGACAAGGTGCTCATCGAAATGAACGAGGCAAACCGGGTTTTGGCCGAAGCGCAGCGGTCGTTCGCTTTCAATCCGGCTGACCTGGAGAAATCCGAGGAGCGCTTGTTCGCCTTGCGGGCGGCGGCACGCAAGCACAAGTGCACGGTTGATGGCTTGGCCGCGACGCGCGAGCGCTTTGAAAAAGAATTGTCGGCGCTCACCGATGGCGGGCAGCGGCTGGCCGGGCTCGAAGCGCAGAAGGCGGCGGCGCAGAAGGAATTCGATACGGCGGCGGATGCGTTGAGCGCGGCGCGCAAGGCGGTTGCCAAGAAACTGGACAAGGCGGTACTGGCGGAATTGCCGCCGCTCAAGCTGGAGAAGGCGCGCTTCGAAACGCAGATCACCAGCGATGCGGGAAAGCCCGGGCCGCACGGCATCGACCGGGTGGAGTTCGTCGTTGCGGCAAATCCTGGAACGCCGCTGTCGCCGCTGATGAAGGTGGCCTCCGGCGGTGAGCTGGCGCGTTTCATGCTGGCGCTCAAGGTGGTCCTTGCGGCCAAGGGCTCGGCACCCACGCTGATCTTCGATGAAATCGACACCGGGGTGGGTGGCGCCGTCGCCGATGCCATCGGCGGGCGACTGGCGCGGATGGCGCAGGGCTTGCAGGTTCTGGCCGTCACTCATTCGCCGCAGGTGGCGGCGCGGGCCAGCGAGCACATGCTGATTTCGAAAATGGAAGAGGTGGGCAGCCACCGCATGGTGACGCGGGTGCAATCGTTGTCCGACAAAAGCCGGCGTGAGGAAGTGGCGCGCATGCTGTCGGGGGCGCAGGTGACCGACGAGGCCCGGGCCCAGGCCGACCGGCTGCTGGCAGCCAAGGGCTGAGCGATGAGCCAGAAAGCGCCGGACAAGCTCAGCCTGGCTGAGGCGAGAGCAGAGCTGAAACGTCTTGCGGCGGAGATCGCCGCCCATGACGAACGCTATTACGGCCATGATGCGCCGACCATATCGGATGCGGAATATGATGCGCTGAGGTTGCGCAATGCGGCGATCGAGGAGCGGTTTCCGGAACTGGTGCTAGTCGAAACGCCATCAAAGCGCGTGGGCACAGCCCCCCAGGAAAAATTTGGAAAGGTGCAGCACCGGGTGCCGATGCTCTCGCTGGCCAATGCCTTTGCCGACGAGGATGTTGTGGATTTCCTGGGCAGGGTGCGGCGCTTCCTCAATCTGCCTGCGGATGCGGAAATCGAGGTCACCTCCGAACCCAAGATCGACGGGTTGTCCATTTCTTTGCGCTACGAAGACGGAAAGCTTGTGCAGGCGGCCACCCGCGGCGACGGGGCAGAAGGCGAAAATGTCACCGCCAATGCGCTCACCATTTCCGATGTGCCGGCAATATTGACAGGCGAAGCCCCGGCCGTGCTTGAAGTGCGTGGGGAAATCTACATGTCGCACAAGGACTTCGCCAAACTCAATGAGAAACAGAGTCAAGAAGGCGAGAAGACCTTTGCCAATCCGCGCAATGCCGCGGCGGGCAGCCTGCGCCAGTTGGATGCCTCGATTACGGCAGCGCGGCCCTTGCGCTTTTTCGCCTATGCCTGGGGCGAGGCGCCCGAACTGAAGGAGAAAACCCAGTGGGATGCCGTGATGGGTTTCAAGCGCCTGGGTTTTCCGGTGAATCCATTGATGAAAGTCTGCCGGTCGGCAGAGGAACTGCTGGCCCACTACCACCGTATCGAGGAGCGCCGCGCCGACCTAGGCTTTGACATTGACGGGGTGGTCTGCAAAGTGAACCGGCTGGATTGGCAGGAACGTCTGGGTTTCATTTCGCGCAGCCCGCGCTGGGCCCTTGCCCACAAGTTCGCGGCGGAAAAGGCCACGACGGTTCTGGAAGGCATCGATATCCAGGTGGGGCGCACCGGGGCGCTCACGCCGGTGGCGCGCCTGCGCCCGGTCACGGTGGGAGGCGTGGTTGTGTCCAATGCCACGCTGCATAATGAGGACGAAATTGCCCGCAAGGATATCCGAATCGGCGACACGGTGATCGTCCAGCGGGCCGGCGACGTGATCCCGCAGATTGTCGCGGTGATCGCCGAGAAGCGTCCGAATAACTCGGCACCTTATGCATTTCCCAAGGTCTGCCCGGCCTGCGGCAGCCATGCGGAGCGCGAGGAACGCGAAACCGGCAAGACCGATGTGGTGCGGCGCTGCACCGGCGGGCTCATCTGCCCGGCGCAGCGAGTGGAGCGGCTCAAGCATTTCGCCTCGCGCAATGCCTTCGATATCGAGGGGTTCGGCGACAAGATTATTGAGGAATTCTATCACGATGGCCTGATCCAATCGCCGTCGGATATTTTCACGCTGGAGGCCCGTGACAAGCGCTCGCTGAAAAAGCTGCGCGACCGCGAGGGCTGGGGCGAGGCCAGCGTCAGGAAGCTGTTCGAGGCCATCGCGCAGCGGCGCAGCATCGCGCTTGACCGTTTCATCTTTGCCCTCGGCATCCGCCATGTGGGCGAAACCACGGCGCGGGTGCTGGCGCGCGCATATGGCTCGGCGGAACATTTCCGCGATCAGATGATCTCGGCAGCGCATCCCGAGAGCGAAGCGTGGACTGAGCTGAATGCGCTCGACGGCATTGGGGACGTCGTGGCTGAAGCGATTACCCAGTTCTTCGCCGAGCATCACAACATCGAAGTCGTCAACGAATTGTTGGAGCAGGTGACGCCGACGGCCCTTGCCGCAGTTGCTGTGTCTTCGCCGGTTTCCGGAAAGACCGTGGTGTTCACCGGGGCGCTCGAACAGATGACGCGCGAGGAGGCGAAAGCCATGGCGGAACGGCTGGGGGCCAAGGTGGCGGGCTCGGTTTCCAAGAAAACCGATCTTCTGGTGGCGGGCCCGGGAGCCGGTTCCAAGCTCAAGGAGGCCGAGAAGCATGGGGTGGAAGTCATCGATGAAGCGGAATGGTTCCGGCGGGTCGGGGGCGCATGAGTTTTTCCGCGCGTGAGTTCCGCCAGGGCCTGATTGATGTCCTGCCTATCCTGGTGGCCGCCACACCGATCGGCTTGCTGTGGGGCACGCTGGCGGCGGGCAAAGGGCTTTCGGCCTTTGAAGCCTGGCTGATGAGCGCATCGGTGTTTGCCGGCGCGGCGCAGTTCGTGGCGATTGAAGTATGGCATGATCCGGTGCCCTGGGTCCTGCTGACGGTCACGGCGCTGATCGTCAACATCCGGCATGTGCTGATGGGAGCATCCCTATCGCGGCATGTGGGCGGCATCGACCGGCGCTGGCATCCGCTCATGATGTTCCTGCTGGCGGACGAGAACTGGGCCTTTTCCGAGCGCCGGACGCTGACTGCGCCGCTGTCGTTGAGCTACTATTTCGGATTGGCCTTGCCCATGTGGATAATCTGGACCGTGTCATCGCTCGTTGGCGCGATCGCCGGACGGTCCTTCGGAGATCCTGCGGCCTACGGCTTTGATTTTGCCTTTTCCGCCATGTTCATCGGCATTCTTGCAGGCTTCTGGAAAGGTCCGCGCACCGGCGCGGTGCTGGGGGCCAGCGCCATCGTGGCAGCACTCGCCAAGCTCTACGTGCCGGGGGCCTGGTACATTGTCATGGGCGGGTTTGCCGGGGTGATTGCCGCCGCACTTCTCTACAGGGAAGGCGAAGCGGCATGAGCACTACGCTATTGGCAATTATCGGCATGGCCCTTGCGACCTATGCCACGCGCGCCAGCGGACTTTACCTGATGCGCGGCATCGCCGTGCGGGGCCGCCTGAAGGCGGCGCTTGATGCCCTGCCGCCGGCAATCCTGATGGCGGTCATTGCCCCCACAATTCTGGCCACCGGCATTGCCGAAACCACTGCTGCCGGAATTACGGCTGCTGCAGCAATGCTGCGCCTGCCGCTGGTCGTGACGATACTCATCGGGGTTGCAAGCGTTGTCGTATTGCGACTGCTGTTGAAGTGAAATCCATGTATCCCTCACCCTGAGGTGCCAAGCGTAGCTTGGCCTCGAAGGGCTGGCGGATGCGGACGCAGGTGCTTCGAGGCTCCCCCGGACCAGGTCCGGGGTCGCACCTCAGCATGAGGGGTCAGGAGAATGTCGCGCAGGCTTTCTTGAGCCAGTCGAGTTCCGTGCCCGAGAGGTGATCGCCCACCTCTTTCAGGACGCGGGCATGGTAGGTGTCGAGCCAGTGCAGCTCATCGCGGGTGAGCAGCTTCGTCTCAATCAGGCGGCGCTCGATGGGGCAGAGTGTGAGGGTTTCAAAGCCCAGCATGGGGCGTTCGCCCCCTTCAATGTCCTTCGCCTCGTGGACGAGCAGCAGGTTCTCGATGCGGATGCCGAAGTCATTCTGCTTGTAGAAGCCGGGCTCGTTGGAAAGGATCATGCCGGGTTCAAGAGGGGTGCGGTCCGCCTTGTTGATGCGGGCAGGGCCTTCGTGGACGGAGAGATAGGAGCCGACGCCGTGGCCGGTGCCATGATCATAATCAAGGCCCGCCGCCCACAGGCTTTGCCGGGCGAGGACATCGATCTGCGAGCCGCAGGTGCCCTTCGGAAAGCGGATGCGCGAGATGCCGATCATGCCCTTCAGCACGCGGGTGAAGCGGTCCTTCATCTCTGCGGTGGGCCCGCCGACGATGACGGTGCGGGTGATGTCGGTGGTACCGTCCTGGTACTGGCCGCCGGAATCGATGAGGAAAATTTCATTCAGCTTCAGGGGCAGGCAGTCAGCGGGATTCACATGATAGTGGGGAATGGCGGCGTTGGGGCCAGCACCCGCGATGCTGTCGAAGGAAAGGTCCAGCAGCATGCCGGTGTCCTTGCGGAATTGCTCCAGCTTTTCCGCAACCTGCCATTCGGTGAGGCCGCCCTTTGGCGCTGCCGTTTCGAGCCAGCAGAGGAAGCGCGACATGGCCACGCCATCGCGCCGGTGGGCGGCGCGGGCCCCTTCCTGCTCGGTTTGGTTTTTCCTTGCTTTTGGCAGGACGCAGAGATCGGCGGCGTTGATGATCGTGGCTTTGCCGAGGGCGGACTTGATTTTTGCGGGCGTCCAGGCGCCGTCGATCTGCACGGTGGATTTCCCAAGTGCCTTCAGCGCGGACTCGAGCTCCGATGGCTTCCTGACAGTGACGGATTTTTTAAGGTGGGCGGCCACGTCTTCCGGCAGCTTGGCCTTGTCGATGAAGAGTTCGGCTTTGCCTTTTTTCCTGAGAATGGCATAGGCGAGCACAACCGGCGTGTAGGGCACGTCATGGCCCCTGATGTTGAAGGCCCAGGCAACCGAATCGGGCTGGGTGAGTACGGTGGCGTCGGCTCCGGCCTTGGCCAGCAACTTCGCAATCATCGCCAGCTTGTCGGCAACGCTTTGACCAGCAAATTGCAAGGGCTGAACCGAGAGGGAAGTCGTCGGCCGCTTGGGCTGGTCTTTCCAGATTGTGTCAATGGGATTGGCAGAAACGGGCACAAGCTTCGCACCCACCTTGGCGCAGGCCGTTGAAAAGCGTTCGGCCTGGTCGGCGGTGAGCAGCCAGGGGTCAAAGCCCAGAACATCGCCCTGCTTCAGGTTCCTGGATATCCAGGCTACTGGAGGATCGTCCACCAGGTGGTGGGGGGTGAACAGCTTGGTATCGACCTGCTGGCGCACCTGGATGGTGTAGCGGCCGTCAACGAATATGGCTCCCTTCTTGAGGGTGAGGATGGCCAGCCCCCAGGAGCCGGCAAAACCGGTGAGCCAGCGCAGACGCTCGGCGTAGGCTGCCACATATTCGCCCTGGAATTCATCCTGGCGGGGAATGGCCAGTCCCGTAAGCCGTTGTTTCCTGAGAAGTTGCCGGAGCGCAGTGACGCGGGATTTGTGAGTCATTTCCGCAGCTTATTCTGGCGCAGGGAATTCGGCAAAAGGATTTACTTGCATCCTGCGTCAACTTGTTCCATATAATTGCGATCGAAAACTTGGGCCGGACGATTGGCCGCTCCGCCACCCGTTAGGGTTGCGCGCACGCAAAGACTCCTCCAACGATCGACGACATGGGTCTCTATGCGCTGCTTTTGCATTACATGAAGGCCTCACTATAACCCAACTGAAGGACGATCCCATGAATACGGGTACTGTAAAGTGGTTTAATGAGCAAAAGGGCTACGGCTTTGTTCAACCGGACAACGGAAGCAAGGACGTATTTGTCCACATTTCCGCTGTTGAGCGCGCCGGTCTGCGCACTCTCAAGGAAGGCCAGAAGGTCTCCTTTGAAATCGTGACCGACAAGCGCACGGGCAAGAGCTCGGCTGGCAATCTGACTGCTGTTTAATCGCTAGCAAGCAAGTTGCGAATTACGGTGCCCGACCAATAGGTCGGGCATTTTTTATTGTGCGATGCAAAAATCCCAGATTCTGGCCCATGCCTTATCAGCATGTCTTTTGATGATTATTTCTTCATATGGCATCGAATCATTCAGATATGCGCGTTATCAAGTTTAATTCTTGTGACCAAATAAAGGCATTTATCGTTGAATTACTGTCAAAATTCAAAGGCATAAAGCTTTTCTCGCGGGTTTGTTGAGGGGTTAACTTAACATGAACAAAGACATGCATAAATTGCATGACAGACCTGGCGAGTCAGCTCTTCGAATATGTGACACTGCAGCATATATCAAGTCCGAGATTGTGCATCGCACAAGAATTGAAACCCTGGAAGACCGGCCTTGGCCGCTTTTCAGGAAGACCGAAGGAGAAAGACCATGACAACGATTACTTATGGCCGCGAAGCCATCCACACCAAGGGTTCAGATTTCGCTCCCGGCTTTATGGGCCGTGTGAAGACCTATTTTGCGCGCAGCCGCGCGGCACGCCAGCTGCACCAGCTGGACGACCGGATGCTTGCCGATATCGGCGTACGCCGCTCGGAAATCCAAAAGATGGTTTGGGGCAACTAGGCCTCTTCCCATCCCTTGCCTACAGCACTGGAAACTGAACGCCCGGAGCCTTTGTGGTCCGGGCGTTTTCTTTTGCCGGCAAGGACGAGGGTGGCCCAATTACCAATCAGCAGGGTTTGGATCGAGACCAGGCCACGATTGCGATAGGCGGCCTGAACCCAGCGCACCTGATCGCGGGTCAGGCCCGACAGAATGAGGTTGCCTCCGGGAGCCAGGATTGAAGTAAGGCCCGGGGCGAGGCTGATCAGGGGCCGTGCCAGGATATTAGCGAAGATCAGGTCGTAGGGTGCGCCTCCGGCGATCCGGCTGTGCTTGAGGCCCGGCGCGGTCACCGCCTGCACGAGCGGTCCCACGCCATTCAACCGGGCGTTCAGGCTGGTCACCCGCACTGCTTCCGGATCAATATCGGTGGCAAGGGTTCGCTTCCGGCTGGCCCGCGCCGCGGCGATGGCCAGCACGCCCGTGCCGCAGCCGAGATCGAGGATTCGTTCCGGCCTGCGGCGCTTGAGAATGGCATCAAGGGCAAGCAGGCAGCCGGACGTGGTGCCATGGTGTCCGGTTCCGAAGGCAGTGCCTGCATCAATCTCAAGAGGCACGCCGCCGTGGCGCCTGGATTTTCGGTCATGGGAGCCATGGAGAAAAAACCTGCCGGCAATCACCGGGGCCAGGCCTTCGAGCGAATGCTTCACCCAGTCCTTGTCGGGCAATTCCGTAACCACGCCTGATGGCAGCTGCAGGAGCTCGCGCGCTTCGCTCGCGTCCCCGGCGGTGGCGAAATAGGCAACGGTTTCCCAAAGGTCTTGGGCCTCGTCGGTTTCATTGATGGTGACGGCCAGGGGCTCGATGCGAAAATCACTTTCGAACCGGTTTGCCGTGTCTTCCGCCGCCGCAAGGCTGAGGGCAGGGACAGTCAGGATTACGCGCGCCGTGGCCATGCGGGGGCTTTAGCCGCCCGCAGCCTTCGCGTCCATCAGGTCAACGGGACAATCTGGATTTCGACGCGGCGGTTCTGGGCCTTGCCGGCGGCCGTGGCATTGGAGGCAATGGGCTGGCTTTCGCCGAGGCCCTGGACTGAAAAGCGGCGGCTGTCGAGCTGCTGCGAAACAAGGTACTGGGCCACTGAATCGGCGCGGCGGCTGGAGAGTTCCTCGTTATATTCATCGGAACCGTCGGAGTCGGTGTGGCCGTTGACATCGACCAGGGTCTGGTTGAATTCGCGCAACACGATGGCGACGGAATTCAGCACGTTGTAGAAGGCCGGCTTGATATCCGACTGGTCGGTGGCGAAGGTGATGTTGGACGGCATGTTGAGAAAGATGTTGTCGCCGTCGCGGGTGACGGATACGCCGGAGCCCTCCAGGCGGTCGCGCAGCTTGGCTTCCTGATTGTCCATGTAGTGGCCGACGCCGCCGCCTGCCAGCGCGCCAAGACCTGCCCCGACAAGCATCGCCTTGCGGCCTTTCACATCGGTTGTCGCGCCAAGCAGGGCGCCTGCGGCGGTGCCGAGCAGGGCCCCGGTTCCGGCCCCGATGGCCGTGTTGGAAACCTTCTGCTCGCCGGTATAGGGATCGGCCGCGCAGGCGGCGAGCAGGAATGAGGCGGCGGTCAGGGCGATAATGGCGTGCTTCATGGAGTCCCTCGGATGGATTTGGGGCCTGTTTAGCGCCATTTGTGACCGAATTGGGGTTAAAGGTGGGTTACTCGGCGGCGACCGCCGTTTCATCCACGAGGAAGCCGCCGGACTGGCGTTTCCAGAGGCTGGCATAGAGCCCGTTGCGCTTGAGGAGCTGCCTGTGGCTACCTTCCTCGACGATGCGGCCGCGGTCCATGATGATGAGGCGGTCCATGGCGGCGATGGTCGAAAGACGGTGGGCCACGGCGATCACCGTCTTGCCTTCCATCAGGGTGTAGAGATTTTCCTGGATGGCCGCCTCGACCTCGGAATCCAGGGCGCTGGTGGCCTCGTCAAGGACAAGGATGGGGGCGTTCTTGAGCAGGACGCGAGCAATGGCAATGCGCTGGCGCTGGCCGCCGGAGAGCTTCACGCCGCGCTCGCCGACATGGGCGTCGTAGCCGGTGCGGCCCTTGGGGTCGACGAGATTGGCGATGAATTCATCGGCATGCGCCTTGCGGGCGGCGGCCTCAACTTCGGCAAGTGTTGCATCGGGCATGCCGTAGCGCAGGTTCTCCATGACCGAGCGGTGGAGGAGCGAGGTATCCTGGGTCACCACGCCGATGTTGGCGCGCAGCGATTCCTGGGCCACCTGGGAAATGTCCTGGCCATCGATGCGGATGGCGCCGCTTTCAAGATCGTAGAAACGCAGGAGCAGGTTGGCGAGGGTGGATTTGCCGGCCCCCGAGCGGCCGACGAGCCCCACCTTCTCACCGGGATGGACGGTGAGCGACAGGTTGTCCAGGACTTCGCGGCCATGTTCAGGCGTTGGCTTGCCATAGTTGAAGCGCACCGCATCAAAGACGATCTCGCCCTTGCTTACGACTAGCGGCTTGGCGCCCGGCACATCGGCCACAAGGCGGTCACGGGCAATGGTGTCCAGGCTGTCCTGGACGACGCCAACATCCTCAAAGAGGCCCGCCACTTCCCAAATGATCCACTGCGACATGGCCTTGAGGCGCAGCGTCAGGCCGATGGAAAAGGCGATGGCGCCGATGCTGATGGCGTCAGTGTACCACAGCCAGATGGAAAGGGCCGACATCATGAAAATGAGAATGCCGCTCAGCAGGCTGAGGGCCGAGGTCATGAAGGTGGACATGCGCATGGAGCGGTAAACCGACTCGAGCATCCAGCCCATGCCTTCGCGGGCATAGGCATCCTCGCGGTCGGCATGGGCGAAGAGCTTGACCGTCGAGATGTTGGTGTAGCTGTCGACGACGCGGCCCACCACCAGCGAGCGCATGTCGGCCTGGGCTTCCGAGAGCTTGCCGAGGCGCGGGACGAAATACCAGCAGCACAGGGCATAGCCGCCGAGCCAGACGAGCAGGGGAACCATCAGCCAGGCATCGCTCGAGGCGACGAGGATGAGGGCGCCGATGAAGTAGACCGTAACGTAAACCACCACTTCGGTGATCTTCATCACCGCGTCGCGCACCCCAAGGGCCGCCTGCATGACCTTGGTTGCCACCCGCCCGGCAAAATCATTGTGGAAGAAGTCCATGCTCTGGCGCAGCACGTAGCGGTGCGCCAGCCAGCGGATGCGCATGGCGAAATTCCCGCGCAAACCCTGGTGGGAAATGGACTCCGAGATGAAATTCAGGAAAGGCAGGACGAAGAGGACAAGTGCCCCCATGAAGGCGAGTTTGAGGCCATTAGCCTGCCAGAAAGTGGCGCGGTCCGCCGTGGCCAGCAGATCGACCAGGCTGCCAATAAAGGCAAAGAGGTAAACTTCGATGAAGGCGATGGCCGTCGAGAAGGTGACGGAGGCTACCAGCAGGGGCAGAAAGGGCCTGGTGTAGTGGTAGGCAAAGCCCAGCAGGGTGGGCCTGGGCTTGTCGGCGCCAGCCTGCGGGAACGAATCGACGAGGTTTTCAAGCCAGGAGAAAAAGCGGGAAATCATGGGCGGCTTATAGCGCCTTCGCTCTGCCGGGGTCAAAGCCGGGAAAAACCCGCACACCGCAGCAGACTGCGCAAACCGCAAACATAGCTAACCATATGAACCGGTTGCATGGGTTTGCTGCGTTAATGGATGAGCTTTCCTGGAGGTATCGCCTGAATTCCAGACGGCCGCCATGCTAGAGGTTGGAGACATGCCAGCTTCCGCCCGCCTCATCCCGCTGATCATCGCTTCCGCCCTGTTCATGGAAAACATGGACTCCACGGTGATTGCCACCTCGCTTCCCGCCATTGCCGCCGACCTGGGCACCGACCCCATCGTGCTGAAACTGGCCTTCACCACCTATCTGCTAAGTCTCACCATTTTCATTCCGATCAGCGGCTGGTGCGCCGACCGCTTCGGGGCCAAGCATGTGTTCCGCGCGGCCATTGCCGTCTTCATGCTGGGCTCCATCGCCTGCGGGGCATCGCAATCGCTCGGCTGGCTCATTGCGGCGCGGGCCCTGCAGGGCCTGGGCGGGGCCATGATGGTGCCGGTGGGACGCATCATCATCCTGCGGGAGGTTCCGAAATCGCAACTGGTGGACGCCTTGGCGTGGCTTACCGTTCCGGCCCTTCTGGGCCCCCTGGTGGGGCCGCCGGTCGGCGGCTTCATCACCACCTATTTCGCCTGGCGCTGGATATTCTGGATGAATGTTCCCATCGGCCTGCTCGGCATTGCCGTGGCAACGCGCTTGATGCCGAACACCCCGGCGGAAGGGGCCGCGCCGGTGGATGTCCCCGGCTTCCTGCTCACCGCCTTTGGTCTCTCCTCCCTGGTCTTCGGCTTCACCATCTTTGGGCGTGACCTGATACCCAATTATGCGTTGCTGTTTCTCGTCGTCTTTGGGGCCGTGTGCCTGGTCCTTTATGGGCGCCACGCAAGGACTGCGGAAAATCCCATTCTTGATCTCAGACTCATGCGCATTGCCAGCTTTCGCGCCGGCGTGGCGGGCGGCAGTTTCTACCGCATCGGCGTGGGGGCCATTCCGTTTCTGGTTCCGCTCATGTTTCAAATCGGCTTCGGAATGACGGCATTTCAATCCGGCCTGCTGAGCTGTTGGGC
Organism: uncultured Aestuariivirga sp.; assembly: GCA_964604435.1. Taxonomy (GTDB): domain Bacteria; phylum Pseudomonadota; class Alphaproteobacteria; order Rhizobiales; family Aestuariivirgaceae; genus Aestuariivirga. The sequence continues at coordinate 41,674 of CAZRZB010000009.1, forward strand.
GGCGGCGGGCGCCATTGCCATGAAATTTCCGACTGCGGCGCTGCTTCGCCGCTTCGGTTTCCGGCAACTGCTGATCGTCAACGGCATTGTGTCGAGCCTGACCATCGCCTCCTATGGCCTGCTCTCGGCGGCCACGCCCTTTGTGCTGGTCTCGTTTCTGCTGCTGACCGGCGGCTTCCTGCGCTCCCTGCAGTTCACCGCGATGAACGCGCTGTCCTATGCGGACATTGACCGTCCCGACGCCAGCAAGGCCACCACTTTCTATACGGTGGCCCAGCAGCTTTCGCTTTCGGCAGGGGTTGCGGTTGCGGCGCTTGTGCTGGAGGCAGCACAGGCGCTGCGGGGGGAAGCCACCATCACCGTGACTGACTTTTCCATCGCGTTTCTGGTCGTAGGCGGCCTCGCCATGTTTTCGGTTCTGCAATTCCGCCGGCTGGAAACCGGGGCAGGAGCCTCGGTTCTGGTCCGCGATCGGGAGTCAGATGAAGGCCGCGCCGAAGCCTGAAGCCTTGTCGCCATCGCAATCGTGCAGCATGGCAGGGGAAAATGTGATGCCGGGCAGGGCCCGCTGAGGCGCGAACAGCCTGGCGCTCAGGCCGCCGTCACAAAGCTGTCGAGCACGCGTTTTTCGCCGGCCTTGTCGAAGGCGATGGTGAGTTTGTTGCCGTCGACCGAGGTGATGCGGCCGTAGCCGAATTTCTGGTGGAAGATGCGGCTGCCCGTGCTGAAGGAGGGGCTGTCGGAGTCGCGCGCGGTCATCTCGCCTTCGATGAATTTCGGTGCCGAACGCAGGCCCTCGCCCTTGCTCCAGCGTTCCTGGGCGCGCTGCCAGCCAGGGGTGGCATAGGTGTTGGTGAAGGGCCTTGTCTCATCAAAGCGGCTGGCGCCGTAATTGCCGAGGCTGTGGCCGCCGAAGGAATTGCTCATGGGGACCACTTCAACAAAGGCCTCCGGCAGTTCGTCGATGAAGCGCGAGGGCAGGGCGTTCTGCCACATGTTGTGGACGCGGCGGTTCTGGGCGAAGGAAATGAAGGCGCGGCGC
>CAZRZB010000010.1:0-34637 GCA_964604435.1 uncultured Aestuariivirga sp.
TGACGCGGGATGGAGCAGCCCGGTAGCTCGTCAGGCTCATAACCTGAAGGTCGTCAGTTCAAATCTGGCTCCCGCAACCATTAAAAAGCCCGTTATCTCAATGAGATAGCGGGCTTTCCTAACTCTGGAGCAAGAGCGGTTTGCGCTACATTTGGAACTGCCTCTACATAAGTTCTCCTGCAATGAGTTCAATAATTCCCGCATAGCCTCCCAATTGCTCGACCATGTGGACTTTCGGATTGCCAAGGGCAGTGACGGCACCCTGAATGTCGCCGGTTGCGTGCATACCCTCACCGGCAAACAAGCCTAGGACAAATGTCGGCAATGTGCGGTTCTCCAAGGCGTCAATGAATAAAGGTTCCTCTTCCAGAAATGACACCTCGACACGTAGAAACGTCCCGCTGCGGTCGATTTTCTCCCTGATCTCGCGAGCCGCCGCCGCCGAAAGCGGCGACTGCCGGGATCCATGGGCAACAAGCAGCAGACAGGCGGATTTTGGCTGTATGCCCTTGCCAAGCGCTGTGCCGACAACGGCTGAGATGAGAAGTTCCGGAAGCTTTGGATGCAGCCCCAACGGCTTGTCTATGGAGACTCGGTGCCCCATAACATCAACACCGCCAGTGATGCCCAATCGTTTGGGAATGGCCTCGCGCACATAGTAACCGTCACTCATGAAAAGCGGGTAGATTCTAAGGCGTTCACACTTGATCTGTGAAGCTGCCGCCTCGATTGATGGATCGCTGCGCACGAATCCAACAGCCACTTCGCCATAGCGCTGGCCATGTCTCATGCGGCGCGCCAGTTCCTGTGCAAGCATGTTGCCGCCAAACCCGCCGCAATCGCCGTGCGCAACGATAAGCAGCGCCTCCGAGTCCATCCTAGTGGCTCGTTCCGCTGGAGAAGGTGATTTTGTTCCAGACATTGTATTTTCCAGAAGGTTTCGACATCGGAAGGCGTTTGATCTCATGGAAATCCCTAGCATCCAGGACCAGCAAGTCACCGCGCATTTCGGCAATTGAAAGCAGCACATGCTTGCCGTCACGGTCGAATTCCACATGAGCTGCGGCGCGCCCCGGTTCGGGCGTGATGGTTTTGACGATTTCAAGCGTGCGCTTGTCAATAACGTGCATGCGGTCCTTGTGGTCCCCGCCCGATACATCCGCCCATACATAGGGGGTGTTCTCGTGGCTGCGCATGAAAAAGCCGGGACCATCGGTCTGGAGGGTCTTTATAACATGCCAGTCCGTCATGTCGATAATGCTGATCAGGGGGGCATTGAGATGCGGCGTCGCCAGCACCGGCCTTCCGTTCCACATCCATGTGATGCCTGAACCCAGATGCGGCATCCCCGGCAGATCAATCATCGCAATATCGCGCCCGACATTGAGATTGATGACGTAGGCCTTTTTCCCGTCCCGGGAGGCTCCTATGAGGTTGCGGTAACCGGGATCAAAGAAGAAATCGTCAATGGGCTCCGGCACCACGATCCGGCGGAGCGCAAAAAGGCCGCCGCCCTGCGCAAGGCCCTCCACCATGCCCTTTTCATGGGAATGCACCAGTCCGGCAAACACCGGAGGGGCATTGGGATCAGTGGCGATCTCCCAAACTTCGGGAACGTCCTTCAGTGCGGCAATGAAACTGTTGCGCTGCGGAGCCTGGTAGACCGCCGACACCCGCGAACCCTCCCCGTGGCTGTCCTTCACGTCGAGAATTTTTTCCACCTCCAGGTTTTCCGTGCTCAGCAGAACCAATGACCGGGGCAGATAATTGGCGACCGCAAGATGCAGGCCGTCGCCTGAAATCGCAATGTTCCGTGAATTGATGCCCGCCCGCACTTCGGCCACCGGCGAGAGCGACCAGAGATCGAACTTGGTCACCCAGCCGTCGCGCGACATGAAGAAGACATAGCGGCCATCGGGCGTAAACTTGGGGCCGCCATGAAGGGCAAAATGCGTCTCAACCCGCTTGATGGGTGTAAAGGTATCGCCGTCAAGGACCGTTGCATGATGATCTCCCGCCTCAACCACAATGAAGAGATTAAGCGGATCGGCGCTGTATACGGGCTTGGTAACGGCTGGCGATGCATCCAGTATTGTCTTACTCGCTGCAATCTCCTTCTCGGCCCACACCGGGGTCTGCGGCAGCGGCGAAAGCACCAGCTTCGCAAGGGAGGCGATTTCATCTTCGCCCAGCGCATCCCCAAAAGCCGGCATCTTCGTCGCCGGCCGGCCAGCGGAAATGGTCTTTTCCACGGCATCGGCTTTGAGCCTCCCCAGGCTCTCGGGAATCAAGGCAGGGCCCGTGCCGCCGAGGCGGCCCGCACCATGGCAGGAGGCACAATGGGATTGAAACAATTGTCCCGCACCCTCAGCGGCCGCCGGGACTGCCAACCACAGCAACAGAAGGAGAGTAGCCGTGAGGCTATTCCGCAGCGTGGGCATGCTTGCTCCCCCGGAAGGGTGTTACCTCCAGCCGTGCGGCACCGCTTTCGTGCCCGATCTCCTCATCGGTGATATAGCAGGCAGGATCCTCTGCCCACGGGTTGCCCGTAAGCTGCAACGCCCGTACCCGCGTGTTGCCGCCGCAAACATCAAAGAATGAGCATTTCCCGCAGCGCCCCTCAATGGTCCGGGGCCGCTTCTTCAGGCCCGCCATGACCGGATCGCTGGTGTCGCGCCAGATCTCCGAGAACAGCCGCTGTTTCACATTGCCCAGATTGTAGTGCCACCACATGGTGTCGGGATGCACATTGCCGAGATTGTCGATGTTGGCGATATTGACGCCTGAGGCGTTGCCGCCCCATTGGGCCAGCTTGCCGCGGATATGCTCCTCCTTGTCAGGAAAGCGTTCGCGCACCCAGAGCAGCAGGTAAACGCCGTCGGCATCGTTGTTGCCGGTGACAAACTCCTTGTTTTCGCCCTTCTGTGCTGCCGCCCAAGCCCGGTCGAAAAGCACATCCATCATTTGCCGCGTGAAGCTGCGCTTGGCGTCGTCGCCACGGTTCTTGTTGCCACGCCCGGCATAGACCAGATGCGAAAGATAGAACTTGTCGATTTCTTCCCGCTCCATCAGGTCAAGAAGCTTGGGGAACTCCCCGGCATTGTCAGCCGTCATGGTGAAACGCATGCCGGTCTTGATGCCATTGTCACGGCACATCCGCAGCCCGTTCAGCGCCTCGTCGAAGGAGCCATCGCGGCGGCGGAAGGCATCATGGGTGGCGCCGATCCCGTCAAGACTGATGCCGACATAATCATAATGGACCGCCGCGATTTTCTTGATGTTTTCCGCCGACACCAGCGTACCATTGGAAGAAAGGCCTGTGTAAAAGCCCATGTCCTTGGCCCGGTGCGATATCTCGAAGATGTCCGGACGCAACAGGGGTTCGCCCCCCGACAGGATCAGCACCGGCACACGGAACCTCTTGAGGTCATCCATCACGCCGAAGACCTGCTGCGTCGACAGTTCGCCGGGAAAATCCGTATCGCCTGAAATCGAGTAGCAATGCTTGCATAGCAGATTGCAGCGGCGGATCAGGTTCCAGATGACCACCGGCCCTGGCAGGTCGCGACGCTCCTTGATGGGCGTGGGAGTGATGAGCTCTTGCATGAATTGGGAAACACGAAACATTGGAACTCCCTTCAGCCCGGCAACCGGAAGCCGGTTTTCTTGAGAATGCGTGTGGAATAGAGAATGTCGTGGGCGCGTGAAGCGGGGCCGAGAAGGGCCGCGATGCGCTCCACCTTCTTGCCGACCTCATCCCGGTCCTGGCCGTGTACCATGGCGAACAGGTTATAGGGCCACTGCGGCATGACACGCGGACGGCGGTAGCAATGCGTCACGAACTCGAGACGGCCAACTTCCGGGCCGAGCATGGCAATGCGGTCATCCTCGACATCCCACACCGTCATGCCATTCGCCCTGAGCCCAAGGGCATAGTGGTTGGGAACCGCGGCGACCCGCCGGATGACGCCGCGCTCCTGCATGCGGCTCATGCGGTCCAGCACCTCGACCGCTGAAATGCCGGTCAATCGCGCTATCTCGTCGTAGGGCCGCGGGACAAGCGGCAACCCGTCCTGCGTGGCCGCGACAATGGCACGGTCAAATGCGTCCATGTCAGTTGCGCCGGTCATGCTTCAACCTTCAATCCAATATAGTATTCGTCGAGTTTTGGCAGGTTCAAAACCTTGATTCCCGTCAATCGCTCGATATCTTCAAGAATGGGGCCGACCTGCCCTTCCTTCTCGGTTGCCAGCACAAACCACATGTTCAGGAGGTGTTCGCGGGCATAGTTGTGGGCAACCTCGGTGAAACCGTTGACGATCGCAGCAACCTCATCAAAGCGGGACTCGGGAACAGCCATGGCGCATAGTGTCAGCCCGCCTCCGAAACGCGACGAGTTATACATGGGACCTATGCGCGACAGCACGCCAGCCGCTTTCAATGCCGCAAGCCGCGACAGCATATCCGTCTCGGTGAGGCCAAGTTTTTCGGCTGCCACAGCAAATGGTGCTTCAACCATCGGCAAGCCTTCCTGCAGCAAGTTGATGATGCGGCGGTCCATTCCGTCAAGCAGCGGTTTCATGCGGCCTGCTCCTTCGACATCCGCGAGAACCGCGCCCCACGCTGCGTGAAGCACCGGCGGCTGAACAGGATAGCGTGCGGTTCCGATACGAGGCCGCATTCTTTGGCAATGCTGGTTATCTTCGCGCGTACCGCAGTCTCGTCGCGCCCATGGATCATGGCAAAGAGGTTATAGGGCCAAAACGGTTGCACACGGTTTCGCCGGTAACACAGGGTCACGTCGTTATCTTCGGCCATGCGCTGGCCAACCCGGTCAACGGCATCATCGTCGACATCCCATACGGCCATGGCGTTGGCAGTAAACCCGACCTCGCGATGACGCAGCACACAACCGAAGCGTGACAGAATGCCGGCATTTTGCATGCCGGTAATAGCCGCGATGACATCTTCCTCCCCCCGGCCAAGCCGTTGGGCAATCGCCGCATAAGGTCGAGGAACCAATGGCAGGCCATCTTGTATTGCCGCAAGAATCACCTTCTCTGTTTCAGTCGCTTGCCGCATGGCCTTGCGACCGGCGGATTGCGTAGCCCTTCCCGACACCAAGCCGAATCCGAGATCGATATGATAGGGTTCTATCAACCGCAGGTCGAGCACATTACAGCCGGTATTCCTCTCGATGCGCCGCAAGGTTTCACTCAGCTCCGGCAACCCCGGTGCTGCCACGACAAACCAGAGGTTGATCGTGTGTTCGCGCTCGTAATTGTGATTTACGAAAGGCTCGGCCGAAACAACCGCCGCAATTTCCTCAAGGCGGTGCGGGGGAACAGAAATTGCTGCAAGCGTACTCGCCCCCGCGCTGTTGGGCCGCACGACAGCGCCAATACGATCCATCAGGCCCTTCGCCTTGAGGCGCTCAAACAACGTGATCGTCTCGCCCTCGCTTAGATCCTGCGCGCCACCCACAACTGCGAAGGGGTTTTTCGATAACGGGAAGGCGCGTTGCCAGCGATCGGCAAGGACGAGGCCGGGATCGCGTTCAAAGGCGCTCATTGCCCGATCCTATTGGCACGCGCGGTGAAAAAAATCCCGCTGGGTTTCTGCGCCGGAAGCTCCGCCAGCTTGGCGTAGGTCTGTGTGTCATAGACATCAATGCGGTCGGCATCGCGGATTGAAATCCACACTTCCCGTCCGCGCGGGGTGAATTCCATATGCAGCACGGCGGGGCCCGGTTTCATTTCGCGGACGATTTTCAGCGTCATCATATCGATAACCTGGACTATGTCGTTGTCCGGCAAGGCGAAATTCACCCAGACGTAGCGTCCGCCGGGCTGGGCCACGCAGAACACGGGCTGCCCGTGCACAGCGACGCGGCCGGTCTCGGTGAAGCTTTCATTATCGATGGCAAGAACTTCATGATGGCCAACCGATGGAAGCACCAGCGACCGGCCCGTCTCGCCCCAGCCTTCGAGGTGCGGCATCTTGTAGACCGGAAGTTTCTCCTCGCCTTTGCCATAGCCATTAAGAACACGCTCAATCTTGAGTGGCTCCCGCCATAGGTCGACATGAGCCAGCCCATCTTCGCCAAACAGGCCTGCAAGATAATGGCGGCCATCCGAGGTCACATATCCATCATAGGGCAAGGAGCCGGCCTTGCCGAGGTTGCTGACCTTCGGTGCGCCAGCCTCAGAGCAGTCGATGAGCCAAATTTCGCCGGCATCATAGAGCGAAACCATGAAACGCCGCCCCGGCAGATCAACGAGGCCCACGGTCTTGGACAACTGGCCGTTGCCAAAGGTGGCGGGAATGTCGTGCAGCATTTCAAGCGTCGCGGGATCAAAGATGCGAACGCCCCCCGGCTCATAGTTTGAAACTGCGATCAGCCGTCCATCGTCTGATATCGCCCCGCCAATGGAATTTCCGCCTTGAATGATGCGTTTGACGACCTTTGCGTCAAGGAGATCGATCTTGGTGAGGCCCCCATCGCGGCCGAAGACGAAACCATAACGCTGGTCTGGCGAAAATACGACCGTGGCGTGCGACATGTCGCCGAGGCCTTCGATCCGCGCCAGTTGCGTTCGCGTCGTAGTTTCCACGATCAAGATGGAACTTGAAGCCCGCTCGATGACAATGCCAAGATCGCCCGTGCCATGCACAACAAGGTTGGCTGCGGCAATGCCCGGAGCACCTGCCAAAAGCGGCAATGCCAGCAGCGACCGGCGCGAGAATATCATGGGTTTGCTTCCTGCTTCAGCGTACGTGCGATCCATAGGGCCTCTGTTTCCGTAAGAAGCCCCCGCCACGGCGGCATAGGTGTGCCGCTCACGCCATCCAATATTATCTCAGCCACCGCCGTGTCGGGAAATCCCGCGAGCGTTTCGGGCTGCAACGGCCTGCCAAGCCCGCCCCTCAGCGTCAGGCCATGGCAGGATCCGCAATCCTGCACCACGAGGTTGCGCAGTTCGGCCTGCCGTTTAGCCGTCAGATTGCTGTCTGCACCGATGGCGATTGTCGCCATGCTAATGAGAAACAGCGGCCAGGCGCGCCACATCATGTTGCTCCTTTTCGCGCGAAAGCCCTTCATAGAGGCTTACGACCTCGCCGACAATAAAGAGCACCGGTCCACTGAACATCGCCGCCGCCGAGTCTCCAGCTATATCACCCAGCGTCGACAGAAGATGGCGCTCGGATGCGTGCGTGGCATTGTTGATGGCCATCACCGGCGTCCCGGCACTGCGTCCCGCCGCCAGCAAACGCCCGGAAATCGTGCCGATGTTCGCCAGTCCCATGTAGATGACAATTGTTGTCTGCGGGTCAGACAAACCCGCCCAGTCGAGATCAAGATCAATGTCGTCGCGGCAATGGCCGGTGACATAGCGCACACCCGTAGCCAATCCACGATGGGTGAGTGGAATATGCAGTGAAGCGGCACAGCCTTGGGCGGACGTGATTCCTGGCACGACCTCAAAGTCGACATTGTTACGTTGCAGTTCCAGCGCCTCTTCGCTGCCGCGGCCGAAAATGAAGGGATCGCCACCCTTCAGCCGGACGACTTTGCGGCCGCTTTTTGCCAAGCGCACCAGAAGCTCATTGATCTCGGCCTGCGGAACCGGATGCTGTTTGGGCTGCTTTCCGACATTGATGCGGGCTGCACCCGCCGGAGCCAGCGCCATAATGGCATCTGAGACCAAACGGTCATAAACGATCACTTCGGCCAGATTCAGGATCTTGAGGGCCTTGAGCGTCAACAGGTCGGGATCGCCAGGCCCAGCACCAACGAGATATACCTTGCCCTGTGGCTTCATGCTGCAACGCTCCCAAAACCGACGAAGGCGCGGCAAGAAACCGCGCCTCCATTCAACCACACTGGATCAATAGATGTCGTTGCGGGTGTTGAAGACGTTGAACTTGCCCGTTGGCGTGATGAGCCGCTTGTCCTTGATCACCTGTTTCAGCTCCAGCGTCTTGTCATCGACGATCACAATGGCCGATTCCTGTTCCTTTCCGTTCCATACCGAGAACCAGACTTCGTCGCCTGCCTTGTTATACTCGGCCTGCACGACACGGCGCGTACCCACGCTGATCCCTGACCACTCACCGATTGGCAGCACCTTTCCTTCAGGTTCGTCCTTCGTCAGGTCATCGACGTTGAAAACGAGGACTGACGAGGCGAATTCCGACTCCGGATTGAGCGGCGTGTCGATGTAGAGATGCTTCGATTTGGGGTTCGACTTGACGAAAAGCGATCCGCCACCTTGTCCCGTCAGCGTCTGCACCACCTTCCAGGCTTGCTCAGGGTGTTTTTCGGGGTCGGTGCCAACCAACGAGATCACTTCGTCGCCGAGATGGCTGGTCACCCATACAGGCCCATACTTCGGGTGGACGATGTTGGCGCCACGGCCCGGATGCGGCGTCTTGCCGCCCGTTTCCATGACGGTGACGAGCTTGTCTTCCTTGGTATCGACGATGGCGATCTTGTTGCGGGCATTGGCGGCGACAATGAAGTAACGGCCGGTCGAATCGAAGCCACCGTCATGCAGGAAGCGTTCGGCGGGAATATCGATGGTCTTCAGGTTCACGATGTCCGAGTAATCGACGAAAAGGATATGGCCCGTCTCCTTGACGTTCACGATGAATTCCGGCCGGAAGTGCGAAGCCACGATGGAAGCGACACGCGGTTCCGGATGATACTCCTGCGTGTCGTAGGTCATGCCGCGGGTTGACACCACCTTGTGTGGTTCCAGCGTCTCACCGTCCATGATCACATATTGCGGCGGCCAATAGGCGCCGGCAATTGCATACCTGTCTTCCCAGCCCTTCATCTTGGATGTTTCGACCGAGCGGGCTTCCGAGCCGACCTTGATCGAAGCGACCGTCGCCGGCGTCTCCATCCAGAGGTCGATCAGATTGACGGTCGCGTCGCGGCCGATGACGAAGAGATAACGGCCCGAGGCTGACATGCGCGAAATATGCACCGCATAACCGGTCTTGATGACCGTTACGATCTCCTTGCTGTCACCATCGATCAGAGCGACTTCACCGGAGTCGCGCAGCGTGACCGAGAAAAGGTTATCAAGGTCAAGCTTGTTCATCTGTTTGGTCGGGCGCTTGTCGACCGGCACCGCGATATTCCAGCTTGCTTTGATCTGTTCCATGCCGAATTCCGGCGGCTGGGCCGGCTCGTTCAGCAGGTAGCGGGCCATTACATCGATCTGTTCCTTGCTCAACTGCTCGGAAGTGCCCCAGTTCGGCATGCCTGCCGGGGAGCCGTAGGTGATGAAGTCGCGCAGATATTCGAAGCCATTCTTCTTGGTGATGTCGGTGGTCAGCGGTTTGCCTGTCGCGCCCTTGCGCAGCACGCCATGGCATCCTGCGCAACGCTCGAAATAGATGGCGTTGGCTTGCGCGAACTCTTCCGGCGTCAGCACGGGATCGCCCGGCTTGGTGCCCGGCTGTTCGATCTTTTCGCCCTTCATCACATCGAGACTGGGCTGGTACTTCCCAGCAGGTGTCGTTTCATGCTTCTTGAGTTCGGTCTGCGCCGGCTGTTCCTGAGCTAGAACAGGCGCGACCAATGCGGTACTGCAGACCAGTGCAGTCGCCAAGCCTGTCACAAACGAAACATTTTTCAGAAAACCAATTGCAGACATAAAGCCCTCCTCATCAGCTAAGATTTCAAGTCACCATGAAGCCATCTGTCCACTGCAGCCTTGATTTAGATCAAGTTTGCCATAGGGTTGTTCCTGCATGGTAGCCAAAATGAAGCTGCAATCATGATTAATCGGCAGTTACACGCCTTTTTGTTGACAGCCTTGCTGCTGTTGTCGTGGATTGATTCGGCCTGGACACAGCAGGCCTCCTGGATAGGAAAATCCGAGGCTGATATCCGGCAATTCGCAGCAGGTGCTTTTGGCGTCAATATCAGCAATATCCGCGTCGAGGCATTCCAGGGAATAGCCAGGCCAGTGATGCGCGGCGGCGAAGTCCTTGGCTACCTGGGCTCTACTTGGGATATCGCCCATACGGCCGGCTATTCCGGGCTCCCTGTCGACATCCTGGTTCTCGTCGACGGCCATGCGGTCATCCGTGGCGCCTTGCTGGTGCGCCAGCAGGAACCTGTCCTCACCCTCGGTATTGCGCCCGAAAGCATCGCCGAATTCGTCAACGGTTTTGCCGGTTATGACCTGGCGGAACCCCTTGAACCTGCCGGACAGAAAAAGGCCGGGAGACCGGATGCCATTGCAGGGGCCACCATCTCTAGCGGCGTGATTCGCAGCGGGATCATCCGCACGGCGCGAACCATCGCCAATACCTACGGATTATTGCCGTCCATGGAGAGCGCGAAAATCGACATGATGGCGTCAGCGCCAGTAGATTGGGACGAACTCCTCGCTAGCCAAGCGGTCACCCGTCTGAGCGTCTCTAATGGTGACGCGGACAAGGCGTTTGGCATAGCTGGCAGTGCTGACCCGGCCAGCAGCTTCATTGATTTGTACGCCGCCGTCCTCGACCCGCCGCGCCTCGGCGCAAGCCTCATCGGCGAAGCCGGATTATCAAACCTCATGGGGACCGTCGGTGCCAGCGACCATCTGTTCCTGATTGCAGCCAATGGCCTCTACTCCTTCAAGGGCACGGCTTGGCGCAAGACGGGATATTTTGAAAGAATCGAGATTTCCCAAGGTTCCAAGACCATCCCTTTTACCAAGGACATGCACCATTCAATTGAACGGCTGGAGGCACAAAATTCACCGGAATTCCGCGAAATAGGCGTATTTGCCATTCCTTCCGCAACGGGGTTCGATCCCACCCGGCCATTCACCCTTTCGCTCTTGGCCCTGCGTGACGGAACTGATGGAACCGCGAAGGCCGCCCGCTTCAGTCTGGATTATGTCTTGCCGCAAAATTTCCTTGTGGCCGGTTTCCGGCCGCCCGCGGTCGAGGAAAGGCCACTCTGGGAAGAGAATTGGCGGGAACGAAAACTGGCAATTGGCGCCGTCACGTATATGCTGCTTTCGCTCTATCTCATTCTGATTTTCCAGAACCAGATTGCCGCGCGGCCAAGTCTTTATCGCACAATCCGGATCGGCTATCTGGCGACGACCGTCATAGTGCTTGGCGGGCTAGTCGGCGCGCAACTTTCGGTCGTTCACGTTCTCACTTTCCTGCAAGCCCTGCGTTCCCAGTTTTCTTGGGAGATATTCCTTCTCGATCCGGTGATTTTCATCATCTGGGCCTGGGTCGCTGTGGCCCTGCTGTTCTGGGGGCGCGTCTATTGTGGCTGGCTTTGCCCCTTTGGCGCATTGCAGGAACTCCTGAACAAGCTGGGGCAGTATTTCGGCATCCGCCAGATCACCATACCGTTCGCCTTGCATGAGCGCCTGTGGCCAATCAAATACATCATCTTTCTCGGCCTCTTTGCAGCCTCTTTGGCGTCCATGACGCTGGCCTTCAGGGGGGCTGAAGTTGAACCCTTCAAAACCGTCGTCACACTGCATTTCGTCCGCGAATGGCCATTCCTCGCCTACGCCTTGGGGCTTCTGGCAGCCAATGTTTTTGTCGAGCGCTTCTTTTGCCGCTATCTCTGCCCGCTTGGCGCCGCCCTGGCAATTCCGGCGCGGCTGCGGATGTTCGAATGGCTGAAACGCCGGCCGCAATGTGGGCGCGAGTGCCGCATCTGCTCTACCAAATGCCCGGTGCAGGCAATCCACCCTGAAGGCCAGATCAATCCGAATGAATGCATCAACTGCCTCAATTGCCAGACACTCTATTTCAATGAGCGCATCTGTCCGCCGCTTAAGGCCCGTGCCGCGCGATACAATCCAACAGCGGGAACGGAGGTAAAGCCGTCATGAAACTGAGCCGCCGCCGGGCGCTGACGATCGCCGCCGCAACCGGAGCCGCAACGCTTGCCTCAGGCAACCTGGCCGGGGAACCGGTATTCACCTGGACCGGCACGGCGCTTGGAGCTGACGTTCGCATCACGATCGTGGGTCTCTCACATGGTGTGGCGGCGCATGCGGTGGAACTGGCTCGTAATGAAGTGGAACGTCTGGAAGGCGCATTCAGCCTGTATCGCCCGGACTCCGAACTGTCGCGTCTCAACCGCGATGGGCATCTTGATCACCCGTCACAGGATTTCCGTCAGTTGCTGGGGCGGAGCTTGGCGGCTTCGGAGCAGACTTTGGGGTTCTTCAATCCGGCAATCCAGCCAATGTGGACATTCCTGGCAAGACACTTTGCTGGCGGCTGCAGAGATGAGCCTGATCCGGCGGAAATGAAGCGGGTACTTGACTGCTGCGATCCCACCCGTATTTCCATATCACCTTCGCGCGTAGAAATCGCCCCAGGCATGGCAGTTACTTTCAACGGGATCGCGCAGGGCTATGTGACCGATGCCGTGGCACGGATATTTGAGTCCCACGGCTTGCGGAACATCTTGATCAATCTTGGCGAAATTCTTGCCCTTCCCGGTCGTAGTTGGGACATAGCTGTTGCTGGCGACAATCGCCATCTGGCATTGTCGGATCGTGCGGCAGCACAATCGGCAGGACGCGGCACGGTCTTCACGCCCGATGGCCGCTGGCACCATCTCATTGATCCATCCACCGGACAGAGCGCCAACCATTTTGCCTCGGTGACCGTCACCGCCGCGACGGCAACTGAAGCCGATTTTTTGTCAACAGCGCTCTATGTTGCCAGACGGCCGCAACACATTGAAATTCTTCGCAACTTCCAAAGCACCTTAACCTATATAAAGGAAAAATCTTAATGAACGGCAATCCGGACGGAAAACCTCATGAGGCTTGACCTTTGTCAAGGTAGCCAGCAATCTTAGCTGATTTATGAACCCTGAAAACATTGGAGACTGGAATGAACGCCTCAAAATGGCTCTTTACTCTCGCGACAACTGCTATGTTGGTTACGCCCGCCGCAGCGGGCGATGCGGCATTGGGGCAGAAGGTCTTCAACAAATGCAAGGCCTGCCATGAAGCCGCGGATGTAAAAAACAAGGTGGGGCCCGGCCTCAAGGGCTTGTTTGGGCGCAAGGCTGGCAGCGTCGAAGGCTACGCCTATTCCGATGCCATGAAAAACTCAGGAATCATCTGGGCCGAAGATACGTTGAAAGCCTATTTGGCTGATCCAAAGGCTGTTGTACCCGGCACAAAGATGTCGTTTGCCGGATTGAAAAAGGAAGAGGAGATCGAGAACCTGCTCGACTATCTTGAAGAGGCCACGAAATAGCCTTCGGCACTCTGTTGGCCGCTCGAAACGAGGCAGGCAGCGCAAGCTGCCTGCCTTTGGCATTTGAAGGACCCCATTGGCCGCTTCTTGATCTATATCAAGGAGTCCTGGTCCCGCCTATGTCAGCCTTCTGCCACGAGTCAAAGAGCGGGAGGATTTCATGGCCGAACAAGTCAAATCGACAACTGCGGCAGCGCCGCCGGAGCGCATTCCGTTCATGCAGCGGGTGCTTGATAATCCGTTCCTCCTGCTGTTCTTGGGAGTGGTGGTTCCAGCCGTCATCTATATTCTTTGGGGTGTAATGGAAATCACCCAGATTCCACTGGCAAAATAGGGGAAAACAATGGCAATCCACCCTCCACAGTCCCGCATCTGGTGGAACGAACCCGTAGCCAAGGCCGAACTGGTCTGGATCGGCGTGGCGTTCATCTGGGGCCTCATCATGTTCTTCATGATGATCTACTGGCATATCTACGGTCAGCAGAACTTGTCGACCCAAGTCGGACGCATTGACCCCGCCGTATTTGAGCAACGCACCAACGACTTTGCTGAAAAATACAAGGTCCGCGAGGAAGCCGATACCGGCATTCCGGTGGCAAAGCCCGAGCCGGGTGGCGATGCCTACATGCTTGCCCGCACCTATGAATGGTGGCCGGTCCTGGAACTCGAAAAGGGCAAGTCCTACAAATTGCATCTTTCCTCTGTCGACATGCAGCACGGATTTTCGCTGCTTCCCGTCAACATGAATATCCAGGTGCATCCGGGCCTTGAGCACATCATCACTCTCACGCCAGGCGAAACTGGAACGTATGGCGTGATCTGCAATGAATATTGTGGCCTTGGTCATCATGTGATGACCGGTCGTATCTATGTCGTCGAACCGGGCCAGGGAGGCTGAAATGTCCACAGCAGCAGTAGAATCGGGCTTCGTTGGAGCCTTGGCGGCAAAATTCCGGATCTGTCCGGCGACTGGCCTTAAGGTCGATCTCGCCGCCGAGCGCCTGATCAAGGCAAATGCGGTGGCCGCCGTTGTATTTCTCCTGATCGGCGGTGTCTTCGGCCTCCTGGTGGCTCTCACCCGCTGGCCGGCCGTGCATCTCCTGTCATCGGACATGTTCTATCTCGTGCTGACGGCGCATGGCCTGGACGTGCTCCTGCTGTGGATCATCTTTTTTGAGATGGCGGTCCTGTATTTTGCCTCCGCAGTAATCCTCAGCAGCCGCCTGGCCGCCCCGCGCTGGGGCTGGGTCGCATTTGCCCTGATGGTCGTCGGCGGCCTGATGACCAATGTCGCGGTGCTGCAGGGTGATTCGAGCGTGATGTTCACCTCCTATGTGCCCATGAAAGCCCAGCCGCATTTTTATCTGGGCCTGATCCTGTTTGCAGTTGGGGCCCTTATCGGCTGTCTCATCTTCCTCGGCACATTGGTGATCGCCAAGGAGGAGAAGACCTATGAAGGTTCTATCCCGCTTGTCACCTTCGGTGCGCTGACGGCCTGCATCATTGCAGTCTTCACCATCGCCTCTGGGGCAATCATCCTCATCCCCACCTTCCTTTGGTCCGTGGGTTATATCGGCCATATCGATACGCTGACTTACAAGCTCGTCTGGTGGGCGATGGGTCACTCCTCGCAGCAGATCAACGTGTCAGCCCATGTCGCCATATGGTATCTGATTGCGGCGGTGACAGTTGGCGCAAAGCCGCTTTCCGAAAAGGTAAGCCGCACCGCTTTCCTGATGTATATCCTCTTCCTCCAACTCGCATCGGCGCATCACTTGCTGGTTGAGCCGGGCCTCAGCTCCGAGTGGAAGATCGTGAACACGTCCTACATGATGTATCTGGCGGTCTTGGGCAGCATGATCCATGGCATGACCGTGCCTGGTTCGATCGAGGCCGCCCAACGCAAGAGCGGTTACACACGGGGCGTGTTTGAATGGTTGCGCAAGGCTCCCTGGGGCAACCCGGCATTTTCCGGCATGTTCCTGTCGCTGGTGATGTTCGGTTTCCTTGGCGGCATTTCGGGCGTCATCCTCGGCACCGAACAGCTCAACATCATGATGCACAACACGATCTATGTGCCTGGGCATTTCCACGCCACAGTCGTTGCCGGAACCACCCTCGCCTTCATGGCCGTCACCTATCTGGTCGTGCCGCTCATCTTCCAGCGGCAGATCATCTGGCCGAAGCTGGCGAAACTGCAGCCCTATCTCTTTGGGTTCGGGGCGGCCGGCATTTCAGTCTTCATGATGGGAGCTGGCACATTGGGCGTGGCACGCCGCCACTGGGACATCACTTTCCCGGCTTCGGATGTGACGCTGCCCTTTGGCTACCCGCCAATCGCCTCGCTGATGATGGGCTTGAACGGCCTGTCTGCCATCCTCGCAGCCACTGGTGGCGCCCTCTACATCGTCATCACGGTGGGAAGCATCCTCTTTGGCAAGAAAGTGGATGCCAGCAACGTCGTCGCAGCACTTGGCCCAACCCCCAAGAAGGTAGTGCAGGAAGCCGTCACCAAATATGGTAGCGCGGGCACATGGCATCTTCCCGGCACCTATGTGCTGGTCGGGCTCTTCTTCACGACCTTCGTTCTCTACTACTTTGTGAACTGGAAGTATCTGTCCGAACTCTGGCCAATGCAGTAAGGAACGAAAAGGTGACAGCAACTGCCGCCGTACCCCTCGTCAAGGATGTCCTGTCGATCTTCAAGCTGAGGATTGGCGTGGCGATCATGATGAGTGCGGTCGGCGGGGTTGCGATAACCCCCGGCGCGATGCCGGAACTCTGGCGGGTCGGCGTTCTTGCCTTCGCTGTATTTCTTGCGTCTGCAAGCGCCGGAGCCTTCAATCAGTGGGCCGAAGCCGACCTTGACCGTCAGATGAAGCGCACAGCTTCGCGCCCCTTCGCGGCGGGGCGCTTCCGCGCCGGCGGGCCGTGGCTGACGGCAATCCTGGGGCTTCTCACCGGCGCCGTCATCATGGCGGCCTGGTCGGCCAACTGGTGGGCCGCTTTCCACACCTTCATGGGAGCCTTTGTCTACGGCGTCATCTACACCGTATGGCTGAAACGCCGGAGTTGGACCAACATTGTTGTCGGCGGACTGGCCGGCAGCTTTGCGGTCTTGGCCGGCGCTGCTGCTGTTCAGCCCGGCTGGCAGGCCGAACCGCTGATCCTCTCGTTGGTGCTCTTCTTGTGGACCCCGCCCCACTTTTGGAGCCTCGCCATTGCCGCCCACGACGATTACGCCGCCGCAGGCGTCCCGATGCTGCCGGTTGTTTCAGGAGTTGCCCTGACAACCAAAGTCATTTTTGCCCACACCGTCCTGTTGGTCGGCCTCTCTTTGCTGCCGGTCTTTTGGTCCATGGGCCTCATCTACCTGGCCGGTGCCGCGGCGGGTGGCGCACTTTTTCTCTGGACCAGCATCAGGCTGGTGATGGAGCCGTCACGCAAGCGGGCCATTCAGAATTTTCTTGCGTCACTTCTGCAACTCGTCTTGCTCCTCTCAGGAGCGGTTACGGATCGCATCATCGGGTCCTTCTGATGTGGCGAGTGATTGTTGCGGCAGCTTGCATCGCCGCCGGATTGTCCGTCTCGGCACTTGCCGATACAAGAGCTGACGCGGCCCTGGACGCTTCCCAGGGGGCGATCGGAACCACGGTTCCCGATTTGACGTTTCAAAGCCTTGCAGATGGTCACATCACTCTCGCCGGACTGCGCGGCAAACCGTTGCTTGTCAATTTGATCTACACCGGCTGCGCCGATGTTTGCCCCGCCATCATCGAGAGCCTCGCGCCCGCCGTCAACGCGGCGGAGGAAGCGCTCGGCAAAGGCAGTTTCAACGTCATCACCGTTGGCTTCGATACCCGGAATGACACGCCGGAGCGCATGCGCTCCTTTGCCCGCGCCCACAATGCCGGCGGCGATAACTGGTATTTTGTGGGCACCGACAAAGAAACTGTTGACCGCCTCAGCACAGCCGTTGGCTTTGAAATCTTTCCCTCTGCCGGTGGCTTTGACCACATGGCACAGGTGACCATCCTCGATGGGAATGGTGTGATTTATGACCAAGTCTATGGCGGAAGCTTCGCCCCCCCGGCTATAGTGGAACCTCTGAAACAGTTGATTCTTGGAGGAGAACGTTCAGTGTTTTCATTGGCGGGACTGGGCGACCGGGTAAAGCTCCTCTGTACGGTCTACGACCCAAGGACAGGGCGGTATTATTTCAGTTACGCCTTGCCTATCTCAATCATTATCGGCGTGGGCTGTCTGCTCGGCATACTGGTATTTCTCGTCAGGGAATTGCGGAAATCAATGCGTGCCGGGGGAGCCTAGAAACATGGATCACCTCAGACGGCTGCTTCGGGCCTGCTTTGACGCCGGCGAAAGACTGTTCGCACTGGCGTTTCCTGCGAATGGGAACCCCTTGCTGAACCTCGGGGCTCTCGGGTTTTTTTTCTACTGGATCGTCACCGTCAGCGGGATTTACGTTTACATTTTCTTTGACACGGGCGTGACCCAGGCCTTCGCATCAATCGAATACATGACCAAGGATCAGTGGTACTCCGCCGGCCTCATGCGCAGCCTGCACCGCTATGCTTCCGATGGCTTGGTTGCCGTGATGCTGCTTCACATCCTGCGCGAATTTTCGCTCGACCGCTACCGCGGCGTCCGCTGGTTCAGTTGGGCAACCGGCATTCCTGTGCTGCTTCTGGTTTATATCGCGGGGATCAGCGGTTACTGGCTGGTCTGGGACAAGCTTGCCCAGTATGTCGCCATAGTCTCAACCGAGTGGCTGGACCAGTTGCCGTTTTTCGGGCAGCCGATCGCCCGGAACTTTCTTTCGCCCGATACGCTTGAAAGCCGTTTTTTCACCCTGATGATCTTCATGCACATCGCCATTCCGCTCATCGCACTTGTCGTCCTGTGGCTCCATCTGCAGCGCGTGAGCAAGCCGCGTATCAATCCGCCACGGGGACTGGCTATCGGAACCGGATCGGCACTGCTCGTCCTCTCGGCGCTCAATCCCGCCACAAGCCAGGGGGCCGCGGATCTTGCCCAGGTTCCAGGCCGTATTGGCTTGGACTGGTTCTATCTCGGCGCCTACCCCCTGCTGGAAACCCTGCCCGGCACCGTAACTTGGAGCTCCGCCGTCGCGCTCTTAGTCGTCTTTGGGGCCTTTCCCTGGCTCCCGCCCTTGCGGCGCCAGAAACCTGCCACGGTCAACCTGGCCAACTGCAACGGCTGCTCCCGTTGCATGAACGACTGCCCCTACACCGCCATCACTATGCAGATGCGCAGCGATGGACTGGCCTTCGAAGGCGAAGCGGCGGTCAACCCAGATCTTTGCGTTTCATGTGGAATCTGCGCGGGTTCCTGCCCGACGTCAACGCCGTTCCGCCGCATGTCAGATCTTGTGCCTGGCATCGATCTGCCCGACCGCTCGATTGCAGCAATTCGCGATGACGTCTATACGGAAAGTGCACGCATTGGAGGTCCGGTACGCATCATGGTTTTCGGCTGCACCAATGCCGGAGTGGCGGCAGCCTGCCGGTCCTCCAGCATTGGCGTCGTGTCCTTGAACTGTACAGGGCAATTGCCGCCATCCTTTATCGATTATGTGCTTAGCCGCAAGCTGGCGGATGGTGTTGTCGTCACCGGCTGCAGTGACAACAGTTGCCACAATAGATTTGGCACCAGATGGACCAAGGACCGGCTCGCCGGGGTACGCGATCCGCGTCTCCGGGGACGTGTGCCGAGTGAGCGGCTCGTGGTGGTCTGGGCAGGAAGACTCGGCGGCGCCACGCTGCAGCGGGAGATTGCCACGTTTGCTGAACGCCTTGCTTCACTTGGTCCTTTCAAATCCAAGAGCCACGCCAGCCGGGCCGCAACCCCCGAAGAGAGTACGAATGTTTAGCTTGCTGCGATATGCCGGCCAGGCCCTGTTCTACGCCCTCTTCGCCGCCGCCATCGGTGGATTCGCAAGCTGGCCAGCCTACCAGCAGGCTCCCGAGAACACCGCCCAGATCAAACTCGCCTTCAACCACGGCGGCGCACGTCTGGAGGAATGCCACAAGCTTACCTCGGAGGAACTCGCGAAGCTGCCAAGCAACAAGCGCAAACCCAGTAATTGCTCACGGGAACGCCAGCCCATTTTGGTCCAGCTCATGATCGACGGAACGCCGCTTTACGAAGAGGTCTTGAAACCCGGCGGCCTTTCCGGCGACGGCCAGGCCCAAACCTACAGGAAATTCGTTGTTCCGGCAGGAAAGCACGTCATCCTGGCACGGCTTCGTGACAGCAAGCGGACTGAGGGTTTTGACTATGAGAGCAGATTTGAAACCCAATTGGTACCGTGGCAGAATCTCGCCATAGACTTCAAGGCCGAACAGGGAGGCTTCCTCTTCAGGTAGCAGAAAATAATGCCGCTCATCGAATGGCGCAAGGAATTTGAAACCGGCGTCGCCGACGTCGACCACGAACACCGGGAACTTGTGGCTCTCATCAACCGTCTGCATGAGAACATTGCGGGCGGCGCGGATCGTGCCAGCATTGCGGAGTTTCTCGGAGAAGTCTTCGCGCGGATCGCCGCTCACTTCGCGCTGGAGGAATCAATCATGCGCAAGCATGCCTATGATGAGTATGAGGACCACAAGGCCGAGCATGAGAAATTGCTTGATGATATCCGCGACATCATGGATTTGCAGCAGGACAGCCCTTCTCCCGCTTACGAGGAGGGGCTTTCGCTCGCCGTACGGGATTGGTTCGTCAATCACTTCAAATCAAAGGACGCCCGGCTGCACAAGCAACTGGGCGTCTAATCTAGTCCACAGGGGGCGGCGCCAGCGCTTCCATCAGAAGCCTTGCCAGACGGCCATCAAGAGTGAGTTTCCCGGCTTCGGCCAGTCCGCGCGCTGACATCTTTCGGGCTGTCTTGGCCAGAATGTCGCGTACTTTTTCATCCTCATGGTGGGAGATGAATTCCGGCGCCTCATGCCGCAGGAAGACGAGGCAAATCACATCTTCCAGGGCTTGCGCAAGCGGATCATGCTTGAGGCGCTCCTTGCGCAGCAGCGCGCCAGTTTTTTGTATCTCCTCTTCGTCGTAACCCGCAACCCGCATAAGCTCGCCGCACCGCTTTGCGTGGTGATGCTGCAAATCCTTGCGCCACTTGAGATAGGGGATGCGCCCTTCCGGATAGCTTGCGCGGGGAATAACCCAGCGTTCGATGTGCTGCGCCCGCGCCGCGATGCGCAGCACCTCCGGCGCCTCCGGCATGAATTCCCCGAGGGCAGCTGACATGCGTTCCCCATAGAGCAATGCCCGCGGAAACATTCTGCCTTCAAATTCAACGGAAACCGGGTCTCCCGCATTCACGCCGTCAATCGCACCCAACACCCGTTCCAGGCGAATGCTCATCAATTCTACTCCTGCTTTTCGTCGAAGTAGCGTCGCAGCTTGCCAATATCATCGATCACGGCAATGTTCTGTTCGATACTGACGCCAATTTGCTTGAGCCTCGCAAAGGCGCGCGACAGGCTTTCCGGCTGCATGCCCAGCCGTCCTGCTATCAGTGTCTTGTCATACGGCAGATTTAACCGGGAAGTACCTACCTGATCCTCGCACAGGGATGCGAGGAATTCCGCCACCCGCTGCGCGCCCGTATGCGCCTTGAGCTGTTCAATTTGCTGGATAAGCATGTGAAGGTGCATTGATGTCGCCGCCAGCATGGCCAGGCCGATCTCGGCATTTTCCCGGATCAACCGGAGCAGGTTGCCGCTCTGGACGCACAATAGGCGCCCCTCGGTGACGGCCTCTCCGCTGGCCGGGAACCGCCCGCCGACAAAAGCCGCGGCCTCGGCAAAGCTCTGCCCGCGGGTAAAGACCGCCACCACGGCCTCGCCGCCCGATGGCGTCAGCCGGTAGATTTTTACCCAGCCATCAAGCACTACAAAGAAGTAGTTGACTGGGTCGCCTTGGACAAAAAGGAGTTCGCCCCGCGAAATTACCTTCACCGTTGCGCCCGCGAGCAAGGCATCAAACGTCGGTTGGGGCAGGCCCGAAAAAATCGGCGCCGCGCGCACGATATCCTTGTCAGAAGATTCGATCAGAAGTGACACTCTACCCCCATTACTTGCTATTTATTGTCCATAACCCCATGAAGAACAAGGCATCGAAGCAAATTATCAAATGACTTCATTTGCCGGGAAGCGTCCTGCCAACTTGCTCCCACAACACGAAAATTTAGATACCGGTCCTTCCGGGATGCTTCCCCGGGCTGGCACCCGGCAAAAACGGCATTTGGCTTCGTCAACCGCCATGCGGGGCCCCAAATGCGTTCCGGATTTCCCGCCCCGGCCCAACACCCGTATTTTCGTCCGCCAGGAGCTAGCCTCTCCTGATCGGACGGTAGGCTAGCGCATAGGCAAGCGCCACGCCCCCGCTGCCACCAATGATGTTGCCAATAATCACCGGAACGAGATTGCCAAACAACCCCGGCAGGTTGACTGCCGAACCGGCGGCCCAGCCTGCGGGGATCAGATAGAGGTTGGCGACCGAATGTTCGTAGCCCAGCAATACAAAGCAGGTAATCGGAAAAATGATCGCCAGGATCTTGTCGGTGACGCTCCGCGCCGCGAACGTGAGCCACACCGCAAGGCACACAAGCACATTGCACAGGATGCCGCGGCACAGTGCCGCAATGGATCCTAGAGCCGTCTTGGCCTCGGCAATATCACGTGCCGTCTCGCCCATGGGGCCCGTCAGCAGCCCGGTCCCGGACATCAGCACCAGGATGACAAAGGCCCCAGCGGCGTTCCCCGCCAGCGACACCATCCAGTTGCGCAACAGGGCCTGCAGGCTCACCTTCCCCTCCACCCAAGCGATGACGATAAGCGCGTTCCCGGTAAAAAGCTCCGCTCCCGCCACAATGACGAGAATGAGCCCCGTCGAAAACGCCAGGCCGCCAAGCAGTCGCAACGGTCCCTCCACCACCTCAACGCCCGCCAGAACCGCTGTATAGGCGGCAGCCCCGAGCGCGATGAAGGCGCCTGCAAGGCACGACAGTACAAGCAGCTGCAGGAATGGCAGCTGCGCCTTCGCAATGCCTGATTCCTCTATCCGCCGCGCAATTTCGGCGGGCTTGTAGGCATCGATTCC
This sequence comes from uncultured Aestuariivirga sp., assembly GCA_964604435.1. Classification (GTDB taxonomy): domain Bacteria; phylum Pseudomonadota; class Alphaproteobacteria; order Rhizobiales; family Aestuariivirgaceae; genus Aestuariivirga. The sequence goes on from CAZRZB010000010.1 coordinate 22,414, forward strand.
TGTTGGATCAATGCGGGTCGGAGGGTGTTTCATGTATGGGGTGCCTGGCGAAATGGCGGCGGGGCCAGGGCGGCTTCTGCGGCCGCAACATTCTGTTTCACGGCAAAAAAGCTGTCGGGGGTAACAGAGACCGAATCGATCCCGGACGCCACCAGCAGGCGGGCGAAATCGGGATCATTGCTTGGCGCTTGGCCGCAAAGGCCGACCTTGCTGCCTGCGGCGTGGGCGCGCGAAATCACCGTTTTGATCATCCACTGGACGGCAGGGTCGCGCTCCTGGAACAGCCCGGCGAGTTCCTCGGAATCACGGTCAACGCCCAGTGTAAGCTGTGTGAGGTCGTTGGAACCTATCGAAAAGCCATCGAAGCGCTTGGCAAACTGCTCTGCCAGAATGACATTGGACGGGATTTCGCACATCACATATATCTCGAGTCCGTTCTTGCCCCGCACGAGGCCATTCTCCTTCATAACGGCCAGCACCTTGTCCGCCTCTTCGGGCGAGCGGCAGAATGGGATCATGACGATGACATTGTCAAAACCCATCTCGTCGCGAAGCCTGCGGATCGCCCGGCATTCTAGCGCAAAACCGTCGCTATAGGCTGCCGAGTAGTAGCGCGAGGCCCCGCGGAATCCAATCATCGGATTTTCTTCATGCGGCTCGAATTGGCGGCCGCCCAGCAGGGCGGCATACTCATTCGTCTTGAAATCGCTCATCCGCACGATCGTGGGGTTGGGATACCAGATCGCCGCGATACGCGAGAGCCCGCGGGCGAGCTTCTCCACGAAGTACTCGGCGCGGTCAGGATAACCGCGCGTGAGCCGGTTGATCTCATCACGGATTGCCAAGTCCTTGACTTCGTTGAACCGGGTCAGGGCAATGGGATGAATCTTGATTGCATTGTTCACCACGAACTCCATCCTGGCAAGGCCAACGCCATCCACCGGAAGTCGCCACCAGCGAGCTGCTGCTGCCGGATTGGCAAGGTTGAGCATGACCTTGGTTCGGGTTTGGGGTACTTTCTCGAGGGCAACATCCTTGACCTCAAAGTCGGCAATTCCGGAATAGACGGTTCCGTGATCGCCCTCGGCACAGGACACTGTCACCTCCTGCCCGTCATGCAGGACGTGTGTAGCATTGCCGGTTCCGACAATCGCCGGCAATCCCAGCTCGCGGCTGACGATGGCAGCGTGCGAAGTGCGTCCGCCATGATCGGTGATGATAGCAGCGGCGCGCTTCATGATAGGCACCCAGTCGGGATCGGTTGTCGACGTAACAAGGATTGCTCCGTCAACAAAACGGGCAATATCCGCGGCTGACTCGATCAGGCAGACTTCGCCCGATGCAACCGCTTCCCCGACGCTTAGCCCTTGCAGGAGTTTTGGCCCGGCCGATTTGATCGTGTAGGATTTGAACAACCCGGGTGCGGCGCGGGACTGAACCGTCTCGGGCCGCGCCTGAACGATATAGAGTTGCCCGGTGTTCCCGTCCTTGGCCCACTCCATGTCCATCGGTTGGCCGTAGTGTTGCTCGATGACGCAGGCATGGCGCGCAAGTTCAAGGATCTCGGCATCGCTCAGCACGAAGGCTTCGCGCTCCGCCTTCGACGTCGGCACATTTCGCGTGGCTCCGCCCGAGACGGAGGCATAGACCATCTTCTTTTCTTTCTCTCCAAGGGCTTTTTCAAGGATCGGAACCAGCTTGGGATGATTGAGAAACGGTTTGTAGACCTGATACTCATCGGGATTCACCGCGCCCTGAACCACATTCTCGCCAAGGCCCCAAGCCGCATTGATCAATACAACTTTGTCAAAACCCGACTCGGTATCGATGGAAAACATCACTCCGGCCCCACCGATGTCAGAGCGTACCATTTGCTGAACGCCCACCGACAGGGCCACCTTTGTGTGCTCGAACCCCTTGAGCTTGCGGTAGGTGATGGCCCGGTCGGTAAAGAGGGATGCATAGCATCTGCGGCATGCGCTCAGAAGATCGGCCTCCCCCCTGACGTTCAGGAATGTTTCCTGCTGTCCGGCAAAGCTTGCGTCCGGCAGATCCTCGGCGGTGGCGCTCGACCTGACGGCCACGGCCGGATTTGACTCTCCCGCACGAACCGCAAGCTCCCGATAAGCCTCCAGGATGTCATCGCGAATATCCTCCGGCCAGCGGCCGGCCGCGATGGCTGCCCGAATTTCGCTGCCCGCCATGTGCAAACTGATCCTGTCCTCCTTGAGTGCCCGCAGCCGCCCGGCAATTACCTCGTCAAGCGCGTTTGCGGTGAGGAAGGCCCTGAAGGCGTCGGCGGTGGTGGCGAAACCTGGGGGCACGCGAATGCCCTTGGCGGAAAGCGACCGGACCATTTCACCGAGCGAAGCATTCTTGCCTCCGACCACCCCGACGTCGCCCCGGGACAGCTCCTCAAACCATATCAGGCTTTTTCTCTTGGTGGACATCGGTCCCTCCACAGGCTTTGGCAGTCCCCGATGCCTATGCTTTTGCCCCGGGTACGGCCTTGATCCGGATCAAGGTCCATGCATAGTTCCCAATGTATCCATCTTGCGGTGGATTTAGCCAGGCCGACAACCGGCGGGCCAGATCGGACAGGGAGGTGCCAACGATGAACTCGGGAAACTTGCATGACATGGCACGCCAGATCGAAGCCGCGGCGGAACTGGGCACCGAAACGGCTGGTCTCGCTTTGGAGCAGATGGAAAAGTCCCTCGCAAAAATCGGCATCAGACCGCAAGGTAACTGGAGAGACATTTCTTCCACCGACAGCGTACTGCATCTGGTGGACCAGGCGGCGCCGGGATGGTCGATACATCTCGACGGCAAGGCCTTCGAGCCAAACGGCCACTGGCGCTGCACGCTCAGACCGTCCGACACGCGCGATGATGACGAGTTCATTGCGACCGCCAAAGGGCCGCGCCTCGTCAATGTCCTCGTCGCGGCACTCCTTCGACTGATGGCCCGCCAGGCAAATTGACAACTGGACAGGCTCGCTGGTCAGCCTGCCCAGCCTTGCAGCTCCTGCCGCACCAGGACCTCCAGCATCTCAATGGATGCCGGGCTGTCATTCAGGCAGGGCACGGCGGAGAAATTGCTTCCGCCTGCATGTTTGAAGGTTTCAGCAAGGCCTATGGCCACTTCTTCCAGCGTCTCCACGCAGTCGGCTGAAAATCCCGGCATGATCATCACCAGGTTCTTGACGCCCTTTGCCGGCAGGCCTTCGACAGTGCCCTGGGCATAGGGCTGCAACCATTCCGCCCGGCCAAAGCGCGATTGGAACACCACCTGCAATTGCTCGGGCGAGAGTTTCATTTTTTCGCGAAGCAGCCGCGCGGTCTTCATGCAGTGGCAATAATAGGGGTCGCCCTTGGTCAGATACTCCAGCGGCAAGCCATGAAAGGAAGCCAGGATCATATCCGGCTTCCACGGCAGGTTCCTGATATGCCGCTTCAGGCTTTTGGCCAGCGCCTCGATGTAGGCCGGTTGGTCGTAGTAGGGTGGTACACTGCGGATCGCGGGCTGCCAGCGCATGCCCTGCAGGGCCTCAAAACACTTGTCCAGCGCCGTGGCCGTCGTCGCCGCGCTGTATTGCGGATAGAGCGGTGCAAATAGAATCCGGTCGCAGCCTTGCATCTGAAGCGCGTCAATGCGCTCCTTCACCGATGGCTTGCCATAGCGCATGGCCCAGTCGACGACAACATCCGGATGGTCCTTGAGCGCCGCCTGAAGTTTTTCGCATTGCCCGCGGGTAATGGTTTTCAGGGGCGATTCATTGAGGGCATGGTTCCATATCTTGTCATAGGCCTTGCCGCTCCTTCCCGGGCGGGATGTCAGAATGATCCCGTTCAGAATAACCCACCAAAGCGCCCGATTGACCTCGATGACCCTGCGATCCGAAAGAAACTCCTTCAGGTAGCGCCGCATCGGCCAATAGGAGGTGGCTTCCGGCGTTCCCAAATTCAACAGCAGAACGCCTACCTTGCCATGGCTAACCTTTGGATGGTCGGGCGGGAGGAAGTCCCGCGGGGAGGCCTTGCTCATGCACAGCCGCCCACGCAGGGGAAGTTGCCGGACCGGGCGGAACCTGGGAAATCCAACATGCTGAAAACTCCGGGTGAATGACTTCGCCCAACGGCAAATTGCGCAAGGCACATGCTGCAATGCATAGTTTGGAAAATGGGCGAAGTCCATTCTTCTCCCAGCCCCGGGGGTTGCGGCTTTTGAAAATTCGCGCCATTCTCCGCCCATGGCAAAGACTGTACGCAATCCGGCCTTCATGGGAACCACCCGTTCCCGGGCGCCCGCTGGTTTCAAGGCGGCGCTGTTTGGCGCGCCCCATGGCACACCTTATCGCGGAATTGACAACCGGATTCATGCGACAGCTCCGAACGCATTTCGTGCTGCCCTTCAGGAGGACAGTGCCTGGCTGGAACACTGGGACTTCGATCTTGGCGGCCCCCTGCTGGGCGATGGCGCCCACAAGATCGCCGACCTCGGCAACCTGCCGACCAAATCCAAGGACGGCAAGGGCAACTACAAGCTCATCGAAGCCCAGACCCGGAAGATCCTGGCGGCCGGCGCCGTGCCCCTGATGTTCGGCGGTGATGATTCAACGCCCATTCCCTTTATTGCGGGGTTCTCCGGAAGTCCGCCATTGACCATCCTGCAAATTGACGCCCATATCGACTGGCGCGAGGAACGCTACGGCGAGCGCTTGGGCTTTTCCAGCACCATGCGCCGGGCCTCCGAACAGTCCCATGTCTGGCGCATTGTCCAGGCTGGAGCCCGCGGTCTCGGCAGCGCGAGGGAAGCCGAAGTACGCGACGCCAAGCAGTGGGGCGCCCATATCTTCACCTCAAGGCACATTCATCACAACGGCCTGAAGGCCGTCCTCGACACGATTCCCCCGGACGCCGATTGCCTCATCAGCTTCGATTGCGACGCCTTGGACACCGCCGAAATGCCGGCGGTCTCCCACCCCTCACCGGGCGGCTTGAGCTATCTGCAGGTGACCGATCTCATCGCCGGCGTGGCCGCCAAGGCCCGCATTGCCGGCTTCACCATGGTCGAGTTTGTTCCCAAAAATGATCGTGGCGGAACCTCGGCCTATACCGCGGGCAGAATTGCCGCCAATGTCATCGGGCATATCGTCCGGCAGAATTGACTTAAGCGCCAATTGCGTTATTCATAGCCCCAGGGGAAAGCGATCTCCCCTCAAGGCGACATGCCCAAGAATCGCGTCCCAGCAACATTCCAGAGGGCGCACATCATGTCTGCACCGAATTCGATCAAATGTGACAAACTTGCCCGTCTCATGGGCACCCCTTCCGCACCCATCATCATTGACGTCCGGACCCAGGAGGATTTCGAGGCCGACCCCCGCCTCATCCCCGGCGCCTTGAAAAGAAGCCACCAGTCCGTTTCCGGCTGGGGCAAGGCGTTTGACGGAAAGCCGGCCATTGTCGTCTGCCATCATGGCGCCAAGCTCAGCGAAGGCACCGCCGCATGGCTGCGCCAGCTCGGAGCCGATGCTGTGTCCCTCGAAGGCGGGTTTGTGGAATGGGAGAAGGCCAAACTGCCCCTGGTTCCCGTGGCAAAACTGCCGCCGCGCGATGCCGAGGGCCGCACCGTCTGGGTGACGCGCGCCAGACCCAAGGTTGACCGCATTGCCTGCCCCTGGCTGATCCGGCGTTTCATCGATCCCGCCGCCGTATTTCTCTTCGTGGCCCCCCAGGAAGTGGCAGCGGTGGCCGACCGTTTCGGCGCCACCGCCTTTGACATCGAGAACACGGCGTGGAGCCACCGGGGCGAGCTTTGCACCTTCGATGTGATGGTTGCGGAATTTGGCCTCGGCACCGAAGCACTTCTCAGGCTGGCCACCATTGTCCGCGCCGCCGATACGGCCCGCCTCGATCTCGCCCCCGAGGCGGCGGGCCTTCTCGCCGCTTCCCTCGGCCTATCCCGCATGTATGCCGACGATCTCGAACAGCTCGAAGCCGGCATGGGGCTCTACGATGCGTTCTACCGCTGGTGCCGGGATGCAACCGAGGAAACCCATAATTGGCCCACCAACAAGGGGAAGCCATGAACCCCTCTTTCGTTGCGGCCACGAAAGTCTGGGCCCGCATCGGCTGCCTTTCCTTTGGCGGTCCGGCGGGCCAGATCGCCCTGATGCACCGGGAAATCGTCGACGAGCGCAAGTGGCTGACCGAGCAGCAATACCTCTCGGCCCTCAATTTCTGCATGCTGCTGCCGGGGCCAGAGGCCATGCAGCTTGCCACTTACGCGGGCTGGCGCCTGCACGGCGTCAGGGGCGGCCTGATGGCGGGCCTTTTATTTGTGCTGCCCGGCGCATTCGTCGTGCTCATCCTCTCCATGCTCTACAGCGCCTTTGGAAATCTTCCGTGGATCGAAGCCATTTTCTTCGGCGTGAAGGCCGCCGTCCTGGCCATTGTCCTGGAGGCGCTCCTGCGGGTGGCGCGGCGCGCCCTCAAGGGCAATGCCGATTGGTTGGTCGCCGGCCTTGCCTTCCTCGCCCTCTATTGTTTTGACCTGCCGTTTCCGCTCGTCATCATGGCCGCAGGCCTTATCGGTTTCTTCCGCGCCAGCCCCTCAGACGCATCGCCCGCAACGGCACGCCCGAGCTTCACGTCCCTCTTTTCAACCGTGGCAACCTGGGCGGCCATCTGGCTCCTGCCGCTCGCCCTGCTGATCGCAAGCCTCGGCGCCGGTCATGTGCTGAGCAAGATCGCCATCTTCTTTTCCAAGCTTGCGGTGGTGACCTTCGGCGGCGCCTATGCCGTCCTTTCCTACATGGCCCAGGCCGCCGTCGAACAGCACCACTGGCTTACAGCACCCGAAATGATCGATGGCCTGGGGCTCGCCGAAACCACCCCCGGGCCCCTCATTCTTGTCACCCAGTTCGTGGGCTACCTCGCGGCCTCGCGTGAAATGGCCAGCATCTGGGGCGGGCTGGCGGGCGCGGGCATCACCCTGTGGATGACCTTCGCCCCCTGCTTTCTGTGGATCTTCGCGGGCGCTCCTTACATCGAACATATCGGCCGGATGCCCCGCCTGTCGGGCGCCCTGGCGGCCATCACCGCGGCGGTGGTGGGCGTCATCCTCAATCTTTCCCTGTGGTTTGGCCTGCATGTGCTGTTTACCAAGGTTGACCGGCTGGATGGCGCCTTCAAGCCATGGCTGCCGGAGTGGCAAAGCCTCGACCGCGCGGCCCTCGCCATCAGCGCCTTGGCCGCCCTTGCCCTGCTGCGCCTGCATCTCGGCATTCCAAAAACGCTGGCCCTCTGCGCCGCACTTGGCGTAATCTGGAAGCTCGCGATCCAAGGAATCGGATGACATGCTAACCGCCTCTCCCTTCGTCGGCCTGCCCGCCGACACCTACGAAAATCACGGCTTCCTGTTCCATTCGCTGGGCGACAAATACGTCCGCGCCGTGGCCGAGGTTTCGAAATGCACGCCGCTGATGATCCCTTCGGTCATCGACGCGGTCCATCTCGATCAATTGCTCGAGCCCTTCGACGGCATGCTGATGACCGGCGCCGTTTCCAATGTCCATCCGCCCCATTATGGCGAGGAACCCACCGCCGACCATGAGCCCTACGACCATGCCCGCGATGCCATGACCCTGAAGCTCATCCGCGCCGTGATCGACCGCGGCATTCCCCTGTTCTGCATCTGCCGGGGCTTTCAGGAACTGAACGTGGTGCTTGGCGGCAGCCTCGAAACCGAATTGCAGCGGGGCGAAGGCAGGCTCGACCACCGCGCGCCCCAGTCGCCCGACACGGATGTGCGCTACGGGCCCAAACACGCAATCAGGATTTCGCCGGGAGGCATGCTGGAACGCATTCTTGGCAAGAGCGAGACGATGGTGAACTCCATCCACCGCCAGGGGATCAAGAAACTGGCGCCGGGCCTAAATGCCGAGGCCACCGCACCCGACGGCATCATTGAAGCTGTCTCGGTTATAGGTGCGAAGGCCTTTGCTTTCGGCACCCAATGGCACCCGGAATACAAGGCCGCCAGCAATCCCGACTCGGTGAAGCTCTTCGTAGCCTTCGGCGACGCGGTGCGCGCCCACAACCGGTTCCGCGCCAGCGGTGAATACAAGACGCAGAAATACGCCTGATTCCACTGATTTGTCATTCCGGCACAAGAGCCCTCATCCGGCCTGTCGGCCACCTTCTCCCATTCTTCGAACGGGAGAAGGCAATAACCATTTAGCGCCTTCTCCCGTGCTCTTGCATGGGAGAAGGTGGCCGACAGGCCGGATGAGGGCCTGGAAGCCGAACCAAATTAATCCGTAGACGGATTATTCTACCCCGTCAACTTGTGTCGGGCTTCAATGCTTCCCATGCGAGCCAGTGGCAATTGGCGAGCACCTCATCGACTTCATGAATTTGCCTCTTGCGATGGCCCGGAGGATAGCCCGGCCGCAGCGGCGACCTGAACTCCGGGCCAGGGACGTTCTCCTGCTTCAACCTCCAGCGGGCCAGACGCCTAGCCTGGCGCGGCAGGTCATCGAGGGCAAATTTCAGGGCTTGGAGCCTGCGGGTAAGGCGTGCGGCGTTGACCAGGCCATCGGGCGGCAAGGCTGGAGTTTCCACGGGCCGGGGCGTTGGCCACAGGGCTGCGACCCGGGGATCGTTTCCGAAGAAATGGATGCGCGGGACAATCCGCGCAGGCCCTCTGCCGTGCCGGCGGAGCTCTGCGAAGCTTTTGCGTGGATCGAAGAGCGGGAAGGAGGGACGTCTGCTTCCGCCGCCCCTGCCCATGATCGGCCCCGCTAGCATGGGACGCGAAGGCGCCACCTTCACCACAAGGCCGCGCGCCGCGATGACAACCAGGCGCCGCACGGCGGATTCGGCGGGCCGAAGCACACGCAGCACGGCGCGGTGGAGGGGCTGCGGAATCCGCGCTGCCAACCTATCGCCCACAAGCCCCAGCATGACAAAGAGCGATTCGATGATACCTTTAAGGGCTTCGCTGTTCCGCTCGATGACCCTGGCCCAGTCCATCATTATGTTGGTTCCTCGTCATACATAAAGAACAAAAGAGGAACATTATATCATAGGAATAAATTGTCAAGGAGGATATTCGCTTATATCCCCTTGACGTATGCTTGCCGGGGCAGGGAGGGCCGACGCTCAGTCCTTGCTGCCCGGCGGCGCGGCCCGCTCCGGCAGGCCCGCCATTTGGAGATTCTGCCGCAAATGTTCGAGGCTGGCCGCATCCCCATAGGGCGCGAGCTTCGGATCGGTCCATTTCTGCAAGGTTGCGGCGGGGTCGAGTTCGAGCACGCGCTGGACTGAATTCCGGGCCTGCTTCTGGTTCCCGGCGGCAGCGAAGCTGGCGGCCTGATAAATACGCATGATGGCGCTATCCAGCGAACGGAGGCTGGCAAAGGTGGCGATGGCCTCGTCGCAGCGGCGGGCATCGAAATAGATCTGGCCTAGTTGGGAAGTGTACCATTCATAGTGAAATGGATTGAGGCGCATGGCTTTGCGTGCCTGCTCGATGCCCTCTTCCGCCCGGCCCGCATAGCTCAGGCAAAGAGCGTAGTCGGCCGTCACGTCGGCGTCGTTGGGATTGCAGTCGAGGGCCTTGCGGAAGGCCTCAAGCGCCACACCATGATTCAATGTATACAAATGATAGTTGGCGAAGGCCCAGTGGGACCAGGAATCGCCATCATCACAGGCTATCGCCTTCACCGCCCATTGGCGGGCCAATTCCATCGAGACGGCATAATCGTCGGCCCAGCCGCCATAGGCGTCGGTCACGTGGCTCAAGGACATTTTGCCATAGGCCTTGGCAAGTCCCGGATCGCATTCGATCGCCCTGGCCAGATGCTCCCTGGCACGGATCTCTCCCTCCTTGGTGAAACGGCAGGCATCAATGGCGCGCTGGAGATGGTCCAATGCGGCGAAGCTTTCGGGTCCGGCGGACTTGCTCCGGTCGCGCCACGCCTTGCCCAGCCTGCCGCCATAGCCGGACGCAAGCGTGCCTATGATCGTCCCGGTGATTTCGTCCTGGACCGCGAAGATGTCGGTGAGTTGCCGGTCATAGGTCTCCGCCCACAGCTGCCGGTTCTCGGCGCCGTCGGCGAGTTGCACCGAGACGCGGATGCGGCCGCCGGCCTTCTGAACGCTCCCCTCCAGAATGTAGCGAACCGAAAGTTCGCGCGCCGCCTCGGCCGATGTCACCAGCCTGTTCCGGTAGGCCAAGGTCGAAAACCGGTCGATGACGAACAGCTCATGGAAGCGCCCGAGGCTGGAGACGATGTTGAGCGCCAATCCTTCGCAGAAAATATCCTGCGCCACATCGCCGCTCAAATTGGCAAATGGAAGAACGGCGATGGACGGTTTGGCCGACGGCGAAGCCTCGTTTGACACAGGCGCGACCGTAGACGCCGCGACCGGTCTCGGTCCCGCGTACTTGTAACCCCGGCCGTGCACCGTCATGATCATGCCGGAGCCAAGCGCTTTGCGCAGCGCCGATACATGCACCTGCAGCGTATTCTCCTCCACCACCAGGCCGGGCCAAGCTGCATTGAAAAGTTCGGTCTTGCCGATCACGTCGTCCGGCCTCTCCAGCAACATGGCGAGGATGTCGAAGGATCGCGCCGAAAGCCCCACCGGCCCCTCGGGTCCCAGCAGCAGCCGCTCGTTGCGCTTCAAGCGATATTTCCCAAACTCCAAGTCCATTTGCCTTGAACCCGCCGCTCGGAGCAGGATAACAGAAGACAGTTCTAAAAGCGAACTTCAGGACTATTCAGGACTTTTCAGGTCCGAGCCAAGGACCTGAGCAGGAAGCGGTTTCATTCTCCTGGTCACAGGAGGACACTATGATCGACATCTCTACCATCGCCCCGATCACCATTCGCCGTCTTGGCCTGCCAAAACTATGCTTTCCAAAGCCCGAAATCGGCGCATCACTTGCCGCCATACCCGGTTTGGTGAGCGACGCACTCAACATGGCCTGCGTAGCCCCTTACACCAATGCCCGTCGCCAGCCGCAGGCCGCTCCGGACGATGATCCCGACGCTCGGGATCCCGCTTGGTGAGCTGCCCAAGATGCCTGTCGAGGGGTTCCGCACAATTGGCAAAACGCCAGATATTCACTCTGTCACCAGATCGGACAAAGGCCGGTTTGAAGCCGCCATGACAATGGCATTCAGCGCCGATCCGGCGGCGCGCTGGGCTTGGCCTGACGCGCTTCAGTACATAAATACATTCATGCCATTGGTGACGCTATTTGGCGGCAAATCCTTTGACCATGGCTCCGCCTATGTCATCGGTGATTTTTTTGGCGTCGCACAGTGGTTGCCGCCGGGGGTTCAACCGGACGATGGGCCGATTGGTGAACTCTTTGAGAAAAACATGTCCGAGCCGAAGCTCGGCGAAGTGCTGTTCCTGTTTGAACAGATGGCCAGTTTTCATCCCCATGAACCCCACTGGTACATTCCCCTGATCGGGGTTGATCCGGTGTTTCAGGGGCGGGGATACGGAACGGAATTGATGCGGCATGGGCTGGTTGCCTGCGATCGCGATCAACAGCCCACCTATCTGGAAGCTACCAGTCCCGCCAGCCGGGCGCTCTACGAACGCCTTGGTTTTCGGGCGCTGGGAGAGATTCGATCAGGCGACTCGCCACCGCTTTTCCCGATGCTGCGCGAGCCTCGGTAACCTGATCTCCCGCAAGCCCGTTGCCTTTGGGCGGTCAAACCAACCCCGCCAATTCACTGAGCGACTCAATCCGCGCCGCGACCTTCCCCGGAATCCGGTCGTCCTGCCCGCCGTTGCGGTTGAGCCGCACGGCTTGAAAGCCGAACTGCGCCGCGGCCTGCGCGTCCCAGCTGTTGGCCGAGACAAAGCAGATCGACGGCGCGTCGTGAATCTGGAGCTTCTGCATGGCGTGGCGATAGACCCGCCGGCTCGGCTTGTAGATTCCCACATCCTCCACCGACAGCACCATGTCGAAGGATTTTTCCAGCCCGGCGCTGCGCAAGGCGCTGTCGAGCATGGAGGGGCTGCCATTGGAAAGGATCGCCGTGCGTTTGCTTTTCGCGCGAATCGCCGCCAGGGCCTCGGCCACCTCCGGATAGGCATCGAGCTTGAGATAGAAAGCCATCAACTCGTCCCGCAGCCCCGCATCGTCGATCTTCAGGGCCTCGAGCGCATAATCCAGCGCCTCGCCCGTCA
>CAZRZB010000011.1:0-33753 GCA_964604435.1 uncultured Aestuariivirga sp.
GGGAGCCCATCTGGCAGCGCGGCTCGCTGGTGCTCGATCCGGACCAGTTTTATATTTTGGCGTCGAAGGAAGCGGTACGGGTACCGCCAACCCACGCGGCGGAGATGGTTCCGTTCAATCCGTTGGTTGGCGAGTTCCGCGTGCATTACGCCGGCTTCTTCGATCCCGGTTTCGGCCACAGCTCGGGCAATGGCGAAGGGGCGCGGGCGGTTCTCGAAGTGCGCTCCCACGAGGTGCCGTTTATCCTGGAGGATGGGCAGATCATCGGCCGCCTGGTCTATGAACCGCTCACCGAAGTGCCCTCACAGGTCTACGGCCAGGGCATCGGCTCCAACTACCAGCGCCAGGGGCTGAAGCTGTCAAAACACTTCAGGCCCTACGATCCGGGCAAGCGGTGATTGTGATTATCGCCTTCTCCCGTGCTCGGGCTTGACCCGAGTATGGGAGAAGGTGGCCGAAGGCCGGATGAGGGCCCTTTTGCTACAACAATTTCATATACCGGAACCTTCATCCAAGAGCCCTCACCCGCCCTGCCGGGCACCCTCTCCCATGCGAAGGCGCACGGGAGAGGGCGAACGCTGCAACGCCCCCAAACCGGGAAAGATTCATTGCGCCCTAGACGCGCGCAAAAGCTGCGGCTAGCATCACCCCCGACGCGGGCGTAGTTCAGTGGCAGAACGGTAGCTTCCCAAGCTGCATGTCGTGGGTTCGATTCCCATCGCCCGCTCCAAATCTATATCATTTTATTCCTTGACAATATATTCCTATGGTGGTAGCCGTGGATCATCCATCCCGGAAGGCGATTATATACTTGACAAACCTCTCTGACCGCTTATATTCATAGGTATCAGCAGGGAAATCCTGTGTTTTTAAAGATGCCAAGGGAATTAAAGCCGTGTCCATAATGTCCAGAGAATACTTTCACACTGAAACCAAGGCTTTTGAGCACTTGGAAAAAATCCTATGGAACGGCAATCCGGTATGCCCAAAGTGCGGCGCACTGGACAGAATTTACACCCTTGAGGGCGTGAAGGACAAGATCGGTCGCGTCCGTTTGGGCCTCAAGAAGTGCGGCCATTGCAAGAGCCAGTTTACAGTTCGAGTTGGTACCGTTTTTGAGAGTGCCCATATCCCCCTGCACAAGTGCCTACAGGCCGTTTACATGATGTGCGCCAGCAAGAAGGGCGTCTCAGCCCATCAGGTGCACCGCGTCCTTGAGATCACCTACAAGTCGGCTTGGTTCCTTTGCCATCGCATCCGTGAGGCCATGCGTGATGGTTCCTTGGCTCCTATGGGCGGCGCGGGCTCCGTTGTCGAAGTCGATGAAACATACATTGGCCGTGACCATACAAAGGAAAAGAAATCAGGCACGGCGCACAAGTTCGCTGTTCTGACTTTGGTAGAGCGCAATGGTCGCGCCCGCAGCTTCCCGATTGAACGCGCGACACAGGGTACCGTCATGCCAATCGTAATGGATAACGTCCGTTACGAGACATCCATTATGACCGACGAGGGTGGCCAGTACAGCAAAATGAACAAACTCTATCACAGCCATGGCGTAGTGAACCATTCTGCAAATGAGTATGTGCGTGGCGAAACTCACAGCAACACGGTTGAAGGTTACTTTTCGATTTTCAAGCGTGGCATGAAAGGTGTGTATCAGCATTGCTCGGAGAAACACCTGCACCGCTACCTTGCAGAGTTTGACTTTCGTTACAGCAACCGCGTTGCTCTTGGCACCAATGACGAAGCCCGCGCCGGGAAAGCGTTGTCAGGAATTGGTGGAAAGCGTCTGACCTATCGGCGGATTGATAAACACGCCTAAGCCGAAAAAACGATTCCGAAACAACGATTTAGAACCTAAGCAATTGAATTTGTTTGATGAATCTTGACTTCTTGTGAACGGGCGTTTACAAGATTTCCTTAGGCGGGATGCGCCGGGGCGTAAACTTGGGTTGTTGGTTCGCTACCAATGACAGTTGTTAGGACGGTTACCCTTCGGATGGTGGCCTACGCGCCTACAGCGATAACAAGTTCCGGGGCCCGCCGCCAATTTCAGAATTGATACCCGAAATACCGGAATATCTGTTCCTGTTCCGCCGATAGCTTGGCTATCGCAACATGCGGCATAAGTGTAACGCCGTTGTCCGCGTAAATTCGTTCTTCGGCTCCAGGTCCCCACATTACTGGCTTCAAAATTTCAGCTGGGGTGGTGAAGTGGTTTTTTGGGTCTCTCGCATGAGCGGCGCAATAAAATGCTGATGTAACAATATCTGCTAGTTGCGGACCTGCATTACCTAGGTGCGGAACACTCGTTATCAGATTGGGATGCATCACCTCAGGCTTAACTTCTCTCTTTGTATGGAATGTTAGTCCTGCTCTAGCCTGGTTTTTTATTAAGTCGTGATAAGTCACAGTCTGCGAGTATCTCATTCCACCTCTGTGACTAAATATAAGCTTCAAATGTTTGGGCTTCCCAAAATCTAAATGTGATTTCTTCTCTACAAACTCGGTAATTCTCTCCAAGAGATACTTCACACAACTGTTGTAGAACCATTCCTGCGTGGAAACGCGCTGCTCCGCGCGAACGTTTCGATAGCCCTTCATATTCTTTTTGTTAGAGCAGAGGGCGAAACAACGAACGGGAAAATTTGCCAACATCCGACATGAGGTTGTTTTTTGAAATCTATTCATGTCCCGAAAATGCAAATCTTGCTTCTGGACAATCCAACAAGCGTCACGAATTTGCTTTGCCCAGCCCACGACTTCGGGTTCTCTTGATGCAGCAATGACAACCGCCCCCAAGACCAACCACTCACTTGAACCATTGGAATCAATCGGCTGGACCGTCCGCAAACCGGGGTCCCCAGCTTCATCAATATATGCTATGTAGCCAATATCCGGAGGTTCAAAGGCTAAAACCATGACAGCAAAGAAAGCTACCACAGACCCCAAGAGTCAATCCCAAAAGGACAAGTTCATGGCTATGGCCAAAGAGCTTGGGGAAGCCAGTGAAACGGCTTTTAACAGGGTTCTAAAGCGTGTGGGAAAGGCTGCTGTGCCTGATAAGCCAAAGAAGAAGGCTAAGGAGTAATGGATTGGAAGGGTCCGCTTGTTGACCCTCCCCATGTTCCTACCAAAAAGTCTGTCTTTCCGTCTTCATTCACACTGTGATACTTGACGTTTGCGGTTTCCAACGCTTGCTTAATAGTATCGGCTGACAATAAGTCTTTTGCGCGTAAAATAACTCCTCCGCTTTCATCAATCGCAGCAAATTTCTCAACTATCCAACCACTATTGCTAAAGGCTTTTTCCAATTGGGTAGCATAGGGAGATACCTCTCCTTCTCCCTTTCCCTTAATTATAGCAACTTCAGATGGCGATAATCTTAGTGAATTTTGGAGGGAAGAAAGTTGTTGATCTGATAAGGTTTTTTCAACTTTATCGAGTCGCTCATTGATTGTTTTTTGATAGGCATCAATTTGGCCGTCTTTGATTTTTATCAACGTCTCGTAATTTGATACTTCTTGGCCGCGCCACATAAGACCGCCGCCAAAACCTAATCCAACAGCCAGGATTGTTAAGCCAGCAAATGAACGGGGAGCGCGGATCAAGACTTCCCACTCCCGTTCGATGAATTCAAGAATCCCCATGTGTGACTTTTATGAACGCCCTTATGGTTTGTCAAGTATATATGCCCCTCCCGGAAGGGGTCTCGGTCGCGACGGTGATCAGTGATGGGGTGGATGCGGCGCCTGCGGGTGGGGTGAAACGTATGCCTCACTCCCGGGAGCCAACGGTTGGTCCCGTGGATACTACGGTCCACGCGCCTTAAATGGCTAAACAACCCTGGCGGCAAACACCAGACACCGTGCGATCCAGGGCTCTGCAAGTGCCGGCCGGAAGGCAAAAACCGCCGCAAAAGCGTGGGCGCGGGCAAGCGCCAACCGCCGGACCACACGACCGGCATTCTTGCGAGTGTTTGCGCCCACGCAACCCTTCGCTTCTCTCTTCCCCCGGAAACGGCATAACCGTTTTCATCCCCGGCGGAGCTTTGCCCTACGCTCATTGAAAATTGAATATTTGTTTGAAGCCCCGCCTGAACATTTCTCATTTTTGCAGCTTCGACAGGCCGTGCTCGGTCTTGTTCCATGTGAAGGGCGAGAAAATGAACTGCCAGAGGGCCAGCCAGGCGGCGATGGACATGAGAAGCCAATAGAACGGCATGGTGGCAATGGTAAACCACCAGCCTCCTATCCCGCGCAGGCGCAAGGCCTTGGCCCCTGCCAGCATGGCTATTGCATAACCCAGCACAAAGACTTCCAGGCTGAGACTGGAAAGCATCATTGTTGAAATGGAATCGTGGGGCGGGCGGGTGGCCAGCATCCAGATGGCGAGGGCGCTGAGCAGGGGGTGAAACAGTGCCGAGAGAAAAATGCCTGCGGTCTGGGCCTGCAGGATCCAGAATCCGGTCATCCCGAGTTCCCTGACTGTCCGCACGGGATTGCGCATATGCACCAGCCAGGTCTGCATGAAACCTTTGAGCCATCGGGCTCTTTGGCGCAGCCAATTGGCAAGCTGGGTATTGGCTTCCTCGTAGGTCAGGCTGGCCACGGCGCCGGTGCGAAACCCGAGCCGCGCCAGACGCAGTCCCAAGTCCGCGTCCTCGGTCACATTGTGGGGATCCCAGCCGCCGATTTCGCGCAAGACACGGGTGCGGAAGTGGTTTGAGGTTCCGCCCAAAGTCAGTGGCAGGCGGCGCGCCGCCAAGGCCGGCAAGATCAGTCCAAAGAGGGTTGCATATTCCACGGTGAACTGGCGGGTCAGCCAGTTTTCATTGGGATTGAAAGGGGTGAGCTGGGCCTGCAGGCAGGCCAGCCTTTGGTCAGCATTCAGGAACGCCCGCGCAACCTCGCGCAGCTGGTCGCGCTCCGGAATATCCTCGGCATCATAGATGGTGAGCAGGCTACCGCGGCAGAACTGCAGGGCGTAGTTGAGGGCCCGCGGCTTGGTCTGCGGCCGGCCATGGGGCACGACGATGATCTCGATGTGGGGCGGCAGCACAGTGTTCTGAAGCGCCCGGCGCAGGTTCGTATCGAATTCCTCGACGATGATCTTGATCTCCAGTTTTTCAACCGGGTAATTCAGGCGGGACAGCCCTCGCAGGAGTTGGGTGAGAACTTCCGTTTCCCTGAACATGGGCACCAGGATGGAATAGGTTGGCAGTTGTGCGTCGTTCAAATGCTCTGGACGTTTCACCTTTGCTGGCGGCACCGGAAGCAGGCTGAGCAGTCTTAAGGCAACGACGGACAGAAAAAATACTCCGGCCACGGCGCTGGCCGCAGCCCATATTGCCTTGGCAGGCAGGCAGGCGAAGCCCAATGCAAGGCAAGCCGTCAAGATCAGGAGGACGGCCAGTTGCCTCCGCGTCAGCCGCTTTCGGGCGGAAAACCGGGGGCGGGTCGCGAAAAGGCCTTGGGTTGCCCGCCGCAATATCCTGCCGCCCCAGACGTGGCGCACACAGTGGTGAAAATCAGCTGACGCTATCTGCGCCACGACGGGAAGGCCATAACGCCCGGCGAAGACCTTCCCCTTTGCGCCACATGTAGCATAAAGCAGGTCATCAGGCCGCCAGGCGACCGGCACCACGCCGTGCCGCAGGGTCCGCCGCATGGCCTGGGGCGGCAGCCGCCGCAGACTGTCTTCCAGCCTGTCACGCGGCAAAAGAGGCAAGACATCGGACGCGTCTGAGGCTAGCTTGGAATCCGCTGTTGCATCGCCACTGGACGGCGATGTAGCAACGCTACGCCACTCTACCTGCTGACCCCGCACCGAATGCCCCTGGATGGAAAATGACCGATCCAACACTTCCAATAAAGCGAGGCAAGGCCAGACATACAACGCCGCGTTGCGTGTATTTGCTTTGGTTCATTCTTGCTTTGGTTGCATCTGGCCCGGCCATTGCCCAGGAAGCGACAGCCCCTAGGCTTCCCCTGTTCCGGCATATTGATAGCGTCGCTAAATCTCCTGCTGCCTTTGCCCAGCGTACCATCCGCCTTCTCACCGACCGGGATTTTCCGCCTTTCAGCTATGAAACACCGGAAGGCAAGACGGCGGGCGTTTCGGTTGACCTGGCCCTTGCGGCCTGCACCGCGTTGAAGGCCAACTGCGTCGTCATCGCCAAGGCTTTCAATGACCTCCTGCCAGCCCTCCTCAACAATGAAGGCGACGTCATTGTCTCGGGCCTGCGGATTGACGAGGCGGTTCTCAAGCAAGCCACGATGACACGGCCCTATTTCTGGTCGCTGGGGCGCTTTGCGGTGCGCGTCGGCAGCCAGTTGCGCGGAAGCGATATCCGGAGCCTTGCCGGGCGGCGCATCGGCTACGTCGCCAACTCAAGCCACGGGGCATGGCTGGAAAAATACTATTCGCGTTCAACCCTCACCCCATTTCCGAGTGAAATCGAGTTGAATGAAGCGTTGCGCACGGGGGCAATCGATGTCTCCTTCGGCGACGGCCTGCGGCTGATCTACTGGCTGGCGGGCAGCAGCTCGCGAGGGTGCTGCAAGCCGCTCGATGGCGCCTATGTGGACCGGCAATTTTTCAGCCGCAATCTCTCTTTCCTCACCCGCAAGGACGATCAGGAGACGGTCAAGGCCTTTGACTATGCCCTCGACCGCTTGCAGGAAAAAGGAACTTCGGCGGAGGTTTTTGCGCGTTACTTGCCAAGCGGATTATGGTGAGCGATCTGTTCGGCTGAACATCCTACGGCATCGCCCAGCTTCACGAACTTCCCCTCCGCAAGTCTCAGGGACAGGCCGTCGAGGATTTCCCGCACCAGTTCCGGACCCTTGAAAACCAAAGCGGAATAGAGCTGCAGCAACGAGGCGCCGGCGCAAACCTTGCTCCAGGCCTGCTCCGCGTTGGAAATTCCGCCCGCGCCAACCAACGGCATCTTTCCCTTGGTGAGCAGATAGAACCGCGCGAGTTGCCGGGTTGAAAGGTCAAAGAGCGGCGCTCCCGAGAGACCGCCCGTTTCCCGGGCATTCGTTGAGCGGAGGACGGGCCGCGAGACCGTTGTATTGGAAACGATCACGCCATCGATCGCGGCGTTCAAGCAACATTCAGCGATGTCCTGCATCTCGCCGGCCTCAAGGTCGGGGGCAATCTTCAGCAGCATCGGCACGCGCCGCGGCTGTGCCTGTCGCGCGTCATTCAGGCGTTTGAGCAGCAAAGGCAGCTCCTGGGCGGACTGCAAATTCCTGAGGCCTGGGGTATTGGGCGAGGAGATGTTGATGGTGAAATAACTCGCAACATCCGCGAATGCGGCGATCCCCGCGGCATAGTCGAAAATGCGGTCACCTGAGTCCTTGTTGGCCCCGATATTGACACCGACAATTCCCGGCCTGTGCTTGCGGCGGCGCAATCTTTCCAGGACCGCCTCATGACCCTCGTTATTGAATCCCATGCGGTTGATCACGGCCTGGTCCTCGCTCAGGCGGAAGAGGCGCGGCCGCGGGTTTCCCGATTGCGGACGCGGCGTCACGGTTCCCACTTCGACAAAGCCGAAACCCAGGGCCAGCATGGCGTCCGGCACCTCGGCGTTCTTGTCAAAGCCGGCGGCGAGGCCCAATGGATTTTCAAAATTCAGCCCAAAACATGACATGGCAAGATTGGATGGTGAAAGAGGCCTCGCGCCGCCGCCAAGCTCCGTCTTCAATGCCCTGATGGTCAGACCATGGGCTGCCTCCGCATCCAGGCAATGAAGCAATGGGCGCGTTAGCCTGAAACCGATATCAATGAGGCTCATTCCGGCAGTCCTTCGGGAAACTGATGGACCCCCTGCACCAGCGGCAGTGGAACGGTTTCAGCTATGGCACTGAGGGGCAACGGACCATAAATGTGGGGGAACAGGTCACCGCCGCGCGAGACCTCCCATTTCAGGGTTGTGCCAAGATCTTCCTCCCTGACGGATACCAGCACCAAATCGCTTTGCCGGAAAAAATGCTTTTGGGCTGTGGCCCGAACCTGGTTGGCGGCGGAGAGATGGATGAAGCCATCCTTGCGGTCCACCGCGGATCCTCCATAAATGCCCTTCGCCTGTGCTGCTTCCCAGTCCAGTCTTGGCATGATCTTGTAGAGCACGGGCACGTTTGATCCGTTTGATTTACGCGGCACCATAGCTAGCCTTTAGCTACTGGACAATCAAATGGGCTTGAGGTATTAGTTCCTAGATTAGAGGATTAAATATCAGGTACGGGATATGGCAAAAATGTTCAGCCACAAGCAGGTTTGGGCCGCAATTGACACAATCGCGGAGCGGTATGGCTATTCGGCGTCGGGACTGGCCAAGAAGTCGGGCCTTGACCCCACCTCGTTCAATCCGTCGAAGCGCACCGGGCCCGATGGCAGGCCGCGCTGGCCCACCACCGAAAGCATCGCCAATCTGCTGGAGGCGGCGGGAGCCTCGGTTGAGGAATTCTCCGATCTTCTCTCGGGCCGCAAGGGCCAGCCGCCAAGGCGCAAGCAAATTCCGTTGCTCGGGCTGGCGCGGGCCGGCAAGGGCGGATACTTTGACGACTCGGGGTTTCCCGTCGGCAACGGCTGGGACGAGATCGACGTTCCGGGGGTGACCGACAATACGGCCTATGCGCTCGAAATCACCGGCGACTCGATGCTGCCGGTTTACCGCGAGGGCGACACCATCATCGTCTCTCCAGGCACCACCGTTCGCAAGGGCGACCGGGTGGTGGTAAAGACCACCGATGGCCAGGTGATGGCCAAGATCATGCAGCGGCAAACGGCCAAGAGCGTCGAACTCGCCTCCTTCAACGTGGCCCATGAGACAAAGACCCTGGACATGAAGGACGTGGACTGGATGGCCCGGATTATCTGGGCGAGCCAGTAAGTTCGCCCGCCAGCGCCTTGTCAATCAGCGCCCGCGTATTCGCTACCCCATACAGTGCCGCGAAGGATCCAAAGCGGGGCCCCCGTTCTTCGCCGAGCAAGACCTGGTAGAGCATGTTGAACCAGGATTGCGCCACGCCTGTGGAACCATCCTTCTGAATCATGGTGTAGGGTTCGCGCCTGCCTATGTCATAAACCTTCTGCTGGATGGCTTCCGGGGTTGAGCCTTCCGGCAGCTCCGCCAGGGCGGCCGACAGGTCCGCAAGGGCCTTGCGCTCGTCCTCGGTTGCCGCACGGTATTTCTTGTTGGGCTTCACAAAATCGGTGAAGTAGCGAATGGCATAGCCAACAAGACTGTCGAGGCGCGGATGGGTTTCCGGCGAAACCTGCGGGGCGTAGCGCTTGAGGAAGGCCCAGAGCACGGACTTGTCCTCCGTGTTGGCCACGGCCACAAGGTTCAAGAGCAAGGAAAAGGAGACCGAACCTTCTTCCGGGGCCGGCGGATGGCCGCCGTGGATGTGCCAGAGCGGGTTCATCAGGCGATCCTTGAGTTCCTGCTTGCCATAGGCATTCTGAAACTGCGCGTATTCATCGACGGCGCGCGGAATCACATCGAAGTAGAGCTTCTTGGCCTCGCGCGGACGGTTGTACATGTAGAGCGAAAGCGAATCCGTATCCGCATAGGTCAGCCACTCATCAATGGTGAGCCCATTGCCCTTGGACTTGGAAATCTTCTGGCCCTTCTCATCAAGGAACAGCTCATAAACGTAATGTTCCGGCGGCAAGCCGCCGAGGATTTCGCAAATCTTGTCATAGACAACGGCGTTGGTCTGATGATCCTTGCCGAACATTTCAAAATCAACGCCAAGGGCAGCCCAGCGCATGCCGAAATCGGGCTTCCACTGCAGCTTCACTTTTCCTCCAGTGACCGGCAGCGTCGTATCACGCCCGTCCTCATCGGCAAAGGTGATCGTGCCATTCCTGGCATCCACTTCCTTCATGGGCACATAGAGCACCCTTCCCGTGGTTGGCGAGATCGGCAGGAAGGGGCTATAGGTTGCCTGGCGCTCCTCGCCCAGGGTTGGCAGCATTACCGCCATGATGGCGTCGTAGCGTTCGGCGGCACGCCGCAGCATGGCGTCGAACTTGCCTGCCTTGTAATACTCCGTGGCGCTGGCAAATTCATAGTCAAAGCCGAAGGTGTCAAGGAAACGCCGCAGCATGGTATTGTTATGGTGGCCGAAGCTTTCAAAATTGCCGCCAAAGGGATTGGGCACCGAGGTGAGCGGCTTGTGCAGGTGGGGCTCCAGGAAGCTGCGGTCGGGAACATTGTCCGGAATCTTGCGCATGCCGTCCATGTCATCGGAAAAGCACAGGAGCCTGGTTGGAATGTCCGACATGGCTTCGAAGGCGCGGCGAACCATGGTGGTGCGGGCAACTTCACCGAAAGTGCCGATGTGGGGAAGCCCCGAGGGGCCGTAACCGGTTTCGAAGAGGATTTCCGTCTTGGGCGTCTTGCTCCTTTTGATCCGCGCCAGAAGCTTTCGCGCTTCCTCGAAAGGCCACGCCTTGCTTTCAAGAGCGGCGGAGGAAAGGACGGGGTCAGTCATGGAGAGCACTCGAAGTTATTGAGACGATGGGCCTGACGGCATGAGGCCGCGTTGTTAGGCATGTCCACAGACTTCGTCAATCGCTGGCGGCAGGCGCGTTATCTGTCGCCCTCAGGCCACATGCTTCTTCAGGAAGGCAACTGTCCTGCCCCAGGCCAAATCGGCTGCTTCCTTGTTGTAGCGGGCGGCATTGGTGTCGTTGTTGAAGGCATGGTTCACGCCTTCGTAGATATGGAGCTCATAGGTCTTGCCATTGGCCTTGAGGGCCGCCTCAAAGGCGGGGATGCCGGCATTGATGCGCTCATCAAGTGAGGCGTAGTGCAAAAGCAGGGGGGCGGTTATCTTCGGCACGTCGGCATCGGCGGGCTGGCGTCCATAATAGGCAACTCCGGCGGCAAGTCCCCGATCCTTCACGGCCAGGGAATTGGCCGCCCCACCGCCCCAGCAGAAGCCCATGGCCCCCGCCTTGCCGTTACAGGCCGGATTGGCCTTCACTGCGGCAAGGGCGGCGGAAGAGGAGGCGTCAATGCCTTCCGGGGTCAATGTGCCAATCATGTCACGGGCCTTGTCGGCATCCTCAGGGGTGCCACCGAGACCATTCAAATAGTCCGGTGCAAGGGCTGCAAAGCCTTCAGCCGCCATGCGCCTTGCCACATCCTTGATGTGCGGATTGAGGCCGCGGTTCTCATGAATGATGATGACGCCCGGGTATTTGCCCGCAGCACTCGGCTTCACGAAATAGCCGGCGCCGCCTTCATATTTTAGAGTCTCACTCACAATCCTCGGATCGCCCTCGGGCAGGATATCGGCATGGGCATAGTTATTCTCGAGAACGGGAAGCAGCGCTGTTGCAGCCGTTGTGCTGTCGGCGAGAATCGTAAGCTTTTCCATGAATTCGCGGCGGTTCATGCCGCCGTGGGTGAAATGGTCAAAGAGATTGATATATTTCTGATCCATGACGGGGCTCCATTTCCCTGCTTAAAGAGAGGTCATGAATGATGATTCACAAAATCAAAATAGTGTGATTGACGGCATAAATGTGGCTGCCCTTGTGGGCATTGAACTGGCGACGCCCGCGGGGCGATTGGCGGCGGCCGAGGGGCTGGCCCTTTTGGGGCAAAGGCCGTTTCTGATTTGTCATGCTTCGTTCCTGGTTGACCGCCTGGCTTTTGCGGCTGGGGCCTCCAAAGCCGCGGTGCGGGCTGCGCGGGAGCAAAAACACCTGGATGTGGCCGAGCTATTTGCTTTCGTCTGCCCCGCCCGCATGGCCACGCCGACGCCTGCCGGATTTGCCCGGTCCTTGGCATTGGATCCCTTGGGCAACGACCTTGAAACCTTGCGTCTTGTGGCGGACGAGTTGCTGGCACGGCTGGACAACCGCCATTATCCGGCACCGCGTGAGGCGGCAGAGATCGTAAACTATCTGGCACGGGCAAACTGGCCCTGGGCAAAGCCGGTCATGGCGGCACTGCTTAAAGCCAATCCAAAACTTGATGTCGGCACCTTTGCTACCGGACTCAATGTGTGGGACCGGATTGAAGAATGGGAGGATGACGGGCAGCGGCCGCCGGGGCGGCATGAGCGGGTGAGCCCGGAGGAGGCCACGGGATTTCTCGGCGAGATTCTGGGAAAATTCTCTGAGCCGCGGCCGCAACAGAAACACTATGCCGCAACCGCAACGCACGCCTTTGAGCCGCGGCAGAAGAAGAGCGAGAACAGCATTCTGCTGGCGGAGGCTGGAACCGGCCTTGGCAAGACCTTGGGCTATCTTGCGCCCGCCTGGCTGTGGGCCAGGAAGAACAACGCTCCGGTCTGGGTCTCCACCTACACTAAAAACCTGCAAAGGCAGCTGGACCAGGAAACCGCCAGGCTGGTGGGCGACCCCGAGGAACGCCGCGCGCGCATCGTCATCCGCAAGGGGCGGGAAAACTATCTTTGCCTGCTCAACATGCAGGAGACGTTTGGGCGGATCAGCGGCGCCAATGCGCGTGGCGCATTGCTTGGCGCGCTGATTGCGCGCTGGGCAAGATTTACCCGTGACGGCGACATGGTGGGCGGCGATTTTCCCTCCTGGCTGCTCTCGCTCTTTTCCGATGTTGCCTTGGACCATGAAACGCGGGCCCTGTCTCCTTCGTCTCTTGGCCTCACCGACCGGCGCGGCGAGTGCATTTATTCGGCTTGTCCGCATTTCAAGAAGTGTTTCATCGAGCGCAGCGCGCGGGCGGCACGCAAGGCCGATATCGTCATTGCCAATCATGCGCTGGTCCTGAACCAGGCGGCCACCGACTACGCCCTCGGCGTGGCGGAAACGGCGGAAGAGGAAGCCGCTCCCGGCGGCTTGCGGCGGATTATCTTTGACGAGGGGCACCATCTTTTCGATGCGGCTGATTCCGCCTTCTCCGGACATCTCACGGCGCTCGAAACGGCAGAACTCCGGCGCTGGCTGCGGGGGCCTGAAAGCGAACGGCGGCGCGGGCGCGGCCTGGTGGACCGTATTGGCGATCTGGTGACCGGCACTGAGGCGGCGGAAGGGCTGGTGCAGAAGGTTCTGCATTCGGCTTACGCCCTGCCAGGACCGGGCTGGACGCGCCGTGTGCAGGCGGGAACACCCGAAGGCGTGGCCGAACATTTTCTTTCGCTCGTCCGGCAACAGGTTCTGGCGCGGGCCGAACAGAATGCGGGGAATTCAATTGAAACGGATTGTGCGCCGCTCATCGACGGCTTGGCCGAGGCTGCGGAAGATTTGGCCACTGCGCTCCATGATCTCAAGCGCCCCATGAGCAAGCTGGCCGAAACCCTGGCGAAGAAGCTTGACGATGAGGCAAGCGGGCTCTCGACCTATGACCGGGGCCGCATCGAAGCGGTTTCACGCTCCTTGAAGAAGCGCGGCGAACTGATGGTCGGCGGCTGGATCGATATGCTGGGTCGGCTGCTCGAAACAAAAAACCCTCTGTTCATCGAATGGTTTGCGATCGATCAAATCCATGGCCGTGAAGCGGATGTGGGGCTGCACTCCCATTGGGTCGATCCGACAGAACCCCTGGCGCTTGCGGTGCTCAAGAATGCCGACGGCATCATCATCACTTCGGCAACACTCAAGGACCGCCCGCCCGATGTGCCCGATGACTGGACCAACGCGGAAATGCGCACGGGCGCGGTTCATCTGCCCTATCCGGTGAAACGGGTGAGCTATGACTCACCCTTTGACTATGTGGCCAAGTGCCGGATTCTTGTGGTGAATGATGTGGACCGTGAGGACATGGATCAGATCGCGGCCGCCTACCAGGAACTTTTCCTTGCCAGCCGGGGCGGAGCCCTGGGCCTGTTCACGGCGATTTCCAGATTGCGCGCCGTGCACAAGCGGCTGAGCGTGGCGCTGGCCCAGAAGGGCCTGCCGCTCTACGCGCAGCACATTGATCCCATGGATACGGGGACCCTGGTGGACATGTTCCGCGCCGAGCGCGATGCCTGTTTGCTTGGGACCGATGCTGTGCGCGATGGCGTTGATGTTCCCGGTGACTCACTGCGTCTTATCGTGCTTGACCGGGTGCCCTGGGGAACGCCGACGATCCTGGAACGGGCACGCAAGGAAACCTTCGGCGGCAATGCCTATACGGACATGGTGGTGCGCCTGCGCCTGCGCCAGGCCTTTGGCCGCCTGATCAGAAGCGAGCATGACCGGGGATGTTTTGTCATCCTCGATCCACGACTGGCCTCGCGCTTTACCACGGCGTTTCCGCCGGGGGTTGCGGTGGAAAGGGTGGGGCTGGTCGAGGCTATTGAGCGGGTGAAGGAGTTTACTGCAGTTTCACTCGACAAAGGCCTGTCTAACCGCTAGCCAGCTTTCAAATTATGGAGAACTACATGCCCGGCACAATCAGCACGGAACAGGCGCTCATCTACGTCATGGTCACCATGTCGGGGGTGGAAGGCCAGATCAATGCCACGGAATTGAAGGAGATCGGCCGGGTGGTAAAAAGCCTGCCCATATTCAAGAACTTTGATACCGCGAGACTGACAACGGTTGCCCAGGAATGCGGCGAGATGCTGCAAGAGCCGGAAGGCCTCACGACCGTGCTCGGCCTGGCACGGGACCAGCTTTCGCCCAAGCTGCGCGAAACGGCCTATGCCCTCGCGGCAGAGGTCGCGGCGGCGGATCTGGCAGTGGGCAAGGAGGAATTGCGCTTCCTAGCCATTCTGCGGGACACGCTTGAACTGGACAAGCTGGTGACCGCAGCCCTTGAGCGCTCGGTCATTGCGCGTTATCAGACGCTCTGACATGCGGCAATTCTATCCGGAGCTGCAGCCCTATTCCCGCGGACGGCTTCGCGTTTCAGACCTCCATGAAATCTATTTCGAGGAATGCGGCAATCCCAAGGGAAAGCCCGCCGTAGTCCTGCATGGCGGACCTGGCGGCGGCATATCGCCGTTCCTGCGGCGCCTGCATGATCCCAAGCAGTATCGCATAATCCTCTTTGACCAGCGGGGTTGCGGGCAATCCACGCCCCATGCTGAGCTGCGGGAGAATACGACCTGGCATCTGGTGGCCGACATGGAGGCGCTGCGCAGCCATCTCGGCATCGAAACCTGGCAGGTGCTGGGCGGCTCCTGGGGATCGACGCTGGCTTTGGCCTATGCGCAGGCCCATCGGGAACGGGTGGACGAGCTTATCCTGCGCGGCATTTTCACGATCCGGAAGCGCGAGATCGACTGGTTCTATCAGGAGGGAGCGAGCCTGTTGTTTCCTGATGTCTGGGAGACCTATCTGGCCCCCATTCCGGCCGCTGAGCGCGGTGATCTGGTTGCAGCCTATTACCGGCGGCTGACCGGTGACAACGCGCAGGAGCAATTGACCTGTGCCAAGGCCTGGAGCCAGTGGGAAGCCAGCACGCTTTCGCTGCGCCCCAATCCCCAACTCATCAGCGAATTCGGCGGGGATGCCTTTGCCTTGGCCTTCGCACGTATCGAGTGCCACTACTTCGTCAACAAGGGTTTTTTTGACAGGGACGGCCAATTGCTGGCTGACGCTCCCAAGCTCCGGAACATTCCGGGCGTGATCATTCAAGGCCGCTACGATGTGGTGACACCCATGGAAACCGCCTGGGCACTGCACCGGGCCTGGCCGGAAGCCCATTTCGAGATCATCCCCGATGCGGGCCACACTGCCACCGAACCGGGGCTCACCGACGCGCTGATTCGGGCAACCGACCGATTCGCCATGCAGGCAGCACATAGCTGAGTCTCATCAATTTTTCCTTGAATCTCTATATTTTGTTCATATTTCAATGGCATAGCACATAAAATCTGTATTCTATTCGTTAAGGAGGTCATCATGACCGGTGTATTCAAGGAACTCGTATTCGGCTTGGGCCGCGGATTTGGGATTTATTTTTCCCAGCGCAACGAATTTATCGACTCGGTCATGACGCCGGGTCACCAAGTGAAGAAGCGCCGCTAAACGGTTGTTCCGAATTGCTATTGTTTCGATTTATAGTCATCCGGCGGTGATCTCACCTTGATCCCGCCGCAATCTTGCCCGGCGATTGCCCCGTTCTGCCCGTTATCAAGCCATGATCGAAAGCCACTCTCACACTCAATCCAGCGGGGATTAGCCAGCCAAAAAGCTGGTTCTTGAGAGGGAAAAGTTTCGGGAACCTAATAAGCTACCCCTGTTTGTGAGCGAGTTGACCTGTGCGGCTCCTGTCGCCGTCCCGAGTTGTGCGGGTCAAGGGCCCGTCCACGCTTAGTTGAGTGTGGACGGGCCACGCTTCTTTCCCCGAATCGGGATAGAATGCGCCAATGCAGCTTGATCAAATCATCATTCAATTCGGTTCATCGGCGTTCACCCTGCTCGATGTCCTGCTGGCCAGCGCGGCGCTGGCCCTTGCCCTTATTCTGGTCACCCTGATTGTGACGTGGCGGGCCCACCGCAACCGCAAGGGCGAAGCCCTAGAAACCATGCGGCGGGCCTCCGAACTGGAATTCCGCCTGGCCGAGATGGCCGGAACCCTGCGCAATTTTGCCGATCAATCGCAAGGTGCCCAGGCCCATCTGACCCGGACGCTCGACGAACGGCTTGACCATGTGGGACAACGCATAGGGCTGGGGCTCAATGACCAGGCTGAGCGCACCACACAATCGCTCACCCACCTTTACGAGCGGCTGGCCGTCATCGACGCGGCCCAGAAGAACCTCACGTCACTTTCAACCGAAATGATCTCGCTCAAGGACATTCTGTCCAACAAGCAGGCCCGTGGCGCCTATGGCCAGGGACGGATGGAAGCCATCATTCGCGACGGGCTTCATTCCAGGGCCTATGCATTTCAACCCACTCTGACGAATGGCATGCGGCCCGACTGCCTCATCAGCCTGCCCGATTCTGAGCTGCGCCTGGTGATTGACGCAAAGTTTCCGCTGGAAGCCTTCAACACCCTGCGGGAAGCAAAAGGCGAAGGCGACCTCCGCGTGGCGGAAGCGCGGCTGCGGAGCGATGTGTCAAAGCATGTGAAGGACATTTCCGAGAAATACCTGATCACAGGCGAGACCCATGAAACGGCCATCATGTTCGTGCCGTCGGAATCGATCTATGCTGATCTGCATGAGAAATTCGAGGATGTCATCCAGAAGGCCCACCGGGCCCGGGTAATCATTGCCTCGCCCAATGTGCTGATGCTGCTCGTCCAGACCATGCAGGCCATCTTCAAGGATTCGGCCATGCGTGAGCAGGCCCATGTGATCAAGATTGAGGTGATGCGTCTGCTGGAAGATGTGACGCGCTTAAAAGAACGCGTGGGCGACCTGCAGAAGCATTTTGGCAATGCAAATGCCGATCTGGAAAAGCTTTCGCTGTCGGCGGAAAAAATCGTCAAGCGCGGGCTCCGGATTGAAAGCCTCGATGTCGAAGAGCCGGTCAAACTGGCCGAAGCGAAGCCGAAGCTCGTCAGCCGCAATGATTAGGCCCTACTTGTTGGCGGCAAAGGCCAATTGCATATCCCGTTCGCGCTTCTTCTCGGTGCGGAACATAAGATAGCCCGCGAACCCCACACCGACACTGACGACAAGCACAATGAGCGTTGCCAGCGCGTTGATATCGGGGGTCACGCCAAGCTTCACCTTGCCCCAGATCAGGATTGGAAGGGTCGTTGCCCCCGGCCCCGTGGTGAAATTGGTGATGACCACGTCATCCAGTGAAATGGTGAAAGAAAGAAGCCAGCCGGACACCATGGCAGGCGCAATGATCGGCAGGGTTATGTCAAACAGCACCTGCCAGGGTTTTGAACCCAGATCCATGGCGGCCTCTTCAAGCGACACATCCATGGACAGAAGCCGTGACTGGATAATCACGGCCACATAGGACAGGGCAAAGGTTGTGTGCGCGATGGTGACGGTGGTGAAGCCGCGCTTTGCCGGCCATCCGAGGTAGCGTTCCATGAAGACAAACAGCAGCAGCATGGACACACCGGTAATCACTTCCGGCATGATGAGGGGCGCTGACACCAATCCCGAAAAGAGCGTGCGTCCACGAAATCTGGAAAACCGCGCCAGGGCCATGCCGGCCATGGTTCCCAGGATTGTCGCAAAGCTGGCGCTGATGACGGCAATCTCCAGCGACAGGGTGGCGGCCTTTATGACTTGAGCGTTCTTGAACAGTTTGAAATACCACTCCACCGAAAACCCGCCCCAGACGGTTGCGAGTCTCGACTTGTTGAAAGAAAAGATGATCATCGAGATGATCGGGACATAGAAGAAGGCAAAGCCGAAACACAGGCAGGAGATCAGAAAGGTGGAGCGCTGGCGCATTACTTTGCTCCCTCGGCGGACTTCTCCTGCATCCTGTTGTAGAGCATGATGGGCACGACCAGGAGCACCAGAAGAGCTACCGCTATGGCCGAAGCCATGGGCCAATGGCGGTTGAGCGAAAACTCATCGTTGATCACCCGCCCGATCATCGGGTCGGCGGCGTTGCCAACCAGGCTCGGGATGACCAGTTCACCTGTTCCCGGAATAAAAACCAGAAGGGAGCCGGCGATAATCCCCGGCATGGAGAGCGGCAAGGTTATGTCCCTGAACACCTGCATGGGCCTGGAGCCCAAGTCCATTGCCGCTTCATTCAAAGTGTAATCCAGCTTTTCCAGATTGGCATAGAGCGGCAAGATCATGAACGGGAGGTAGGAGTAGACGACGACCAGAATAACCGCGAAATTCGTGTTCATCATGGGGATCGAGTTGAATTCGGAAGCGGCCGGCAGGAACAGGTTGATAAAGGAGGTGAGCCACCGGTTGAACCAGCTGTTGCTGCCCATCATGCCAATCCAAGCATATACGCGCAGCAGAAATGATGTCCAAAACGGCAGGATCACAAGCAGGAGGAGGACGTTGCGCCAGGCGCCCCTGGCGCGGGCGATGCCCAAGGCCATGGGATAGCCCAGCAGCAGGCAGAGGCCGGTTGCGATGAGCGCATTGCGCACCGAGGTAAGATAGCCTCTGAGATAGACATAATCCGAAAAAAGCCGCGCGAAGTTGTCAAATGTGACAAAGGGCCAAGTTTTATCATACTGGAAAGGCGGTTGGGCAATCACCGACTGGGCCAGGCTCATGGCAACAATGATGAAGAACGGCACAACGAAAAAAAGGATAAGCCAAACATAGGGCGTGGCGATAATGATGTCGCGCCAGGCTTTGCGGTCAAGCCAATTGCGGAAGCCGCTCCTGCCGCCTGGGAGTTCGAGTTCCTGCGCGACCGAGCCGGATGTCTGCGGAGCCATGCCAGCCATGGGCTAATCCTTCAGCAGAATTGCAGCGGAAGGCTCAAAGGAAAGCCAAACCTTGTCCTCCCATTGGGCAACGCGCTCTTCTTCGCGGCCACGCTGGTCATTCACGCGATTGACACGGACCAACGCAGAAGACGGAAGCTTCACGCGATAAAGGGAATCCTTGCCGAAATAACCAAGATCAAGAACCTTTCCCTCGACCGCGTTAAGGCTCTTGGCCGGTTTTCCTTTGCTGATTGAAATTTTTTCCGGGCGCACGGCAACCGAGACTTTCTGATCCGGCCCCACCGTCTCATCCCGGTCAGCAATGATATCGCCCTGCCAATCGGAGCAAGCTATGACCGCCTTGTCCTTGGTGACCGACTTCACGGTGCCGGCGAATTGATTGATCGAGCCTATGAAATCGGCGACGAATTTCGTCTTGGGGAATTCATAGATTTCCGTGGGCGTGCCAATCTGGCGGATGACGCCCTTGTCCATCACGGCAATGCGGGTGGAGAGCGTCATTGCCTCCTCCTGGTCATGGGTGACGACGACAAAGGTGATTCCGGTCTTTTCCTGGATGTTCATGATCTCGAATTGGGTGTGCTCACGCAGTTTCTTGTCGAGCGCGCCCAGCGGTTCATCCAGCAGCAATACCTTGGGCTGCTTGGCCAGCGCCCTGGCCAGGGCTACGCGCTGGCGCTGGCCTCCGGACAACTGGTGGGGCTTTCGCCCGGTAAACTGCGAGAGCTGGACAAGATCAAGCATCTGCTTCACGCGGTCCTTACGGCCGGCATCGGTCAGCTTCTCGTGTTTCAGGCCGTAGCCCACATTTTGCTCAACCGTCATATGCGGGAACAGGGCATAGGATTGAAACATCATGTTGACGGGCCGTTCGTAGGGCGGAACATCGGTCATGTCCTGGCCGTCAATCCAGACACGGCCCTCGGTTGGGGATTCAAATCCGGAGAGCATGCGCAGCAGAGTCGTCTTGCCGCAGCCGGACCCCCCCAGAAGGGCAAACAACTCGCCCTTGTAAATGTCCAGACTGACATTTTGCACGGCGACAAAATCATTGAATTTCTTTGTGACGTTTTCAATTCTGATGAATGGCCTGGCTTCCGGATCGGTCCATGGATTGCCAGTATTTTCGCTGACCATTATGCGTCCCCAAAAAAATCAGCCCGGCGAGGTGCCGGGCTGTGCTGGCGTCAGGATGGAGAGCCTGTCTTGATGGTGCTCCAGGCCCGTGTGCGGGCCCGCTCCAGGTCCGAGCTCAAAGTTTTCTGGGTCCACAGACGCTTCTTCAATTCATCGTCAGGGTAAACGGCGGGGTCAGCCAGAATTGCAGGATCGACAAACTTGTTGGCCGCAAGATTTGCATTGGCGTAGTTGGTGAAGTTCGTGCACTTCGCGATGACTTCCGGTTCCATCATATAGTTGATGAATTTGTGGGCGTTATCGACATGCTTGGCATCGGCTGGAATGCACCAGATATCGAACCACGCCGGCGAGCCCGACTTGGGCACATAATAGGCGAGATTAAGCGCAATACCGGCCTCCTTGGCCCGTGCATTTGCGGTTGCATAGTCGCCGGACCAGTTATTGATCACGCAAAGTTCCTTGTTGGGAATGGCGTTCAAATAATTGGAGGCGTCAAAGGCGCGGATATGCTGGCGGATGGGAGCGAAGGCTTTGACCACCGCGTCAAAATCGGCCGGGTTTGTGGTATTCGGATCAAGGCCAAGATAAGCCAGCATCATGGGAATGACGTCGCCGGGACTTTCCAGAATGGAAATCCCGCAGTCGGCAAGCTTCGCGGCGTTTTCCGGTTTGAAAAGGATATCGAGAGTGGTCATATCGGCGTCGGGAATGCGTTCCTTCACCATGTCCACATTGAAGGTCAGGCCCACGGTGCCCCACATGTAGGGAACGCCGTATTTGTTGCCCGGATCCCAGCCCTCGACGGTTTTCAGGCTCACCGGATCAAGATTGCCCCAGTTGGTCAATTTCGAGCGGTCAAGGGGTTGATAGACTTTCGCTTCGGCAAAGCGCGCAAGGGTTGAGCCGGCCTGGATCACAACATCGAAACCGGAACTGCCGGCCAGCATCTTGGCTTCCATGGCTTCGGTTGAGTCATACAGGTCGTAGGTGACCTGAATGCCGGTGGCCGACTGAAAATCCTCAATTGTCGTCTCGCCGATGTAGTCGGTCCAGTTGAACACATTGAGCACGGCTTCCTCTTCGGCCCGGGCCCGGCTTATGTAAGGCATGGCCAGCGCTGTGCCGGCCATGAGTGTTAAGGATGATCTGCGCGTCAGTTTCATTTTCTGCTCCCTGTTTTGGCTCTTGATGGCCGCGATTTTGAACATTTGTTCAAACCCTAGTTGTTTCCCGCCGTGCCCTCAAGCCCTCTTTTGAGAAGCGAACGGGCAATGATGAGACGCTGGATTTCCGAAGTCCCCTCCCAAATCCGGTCGACCCGGATTTCCCGCAAAAACCGCTCGGCGACGTTTTCGCGCATGTAGCCGCGTCCGCCAAATATCTGTACGGCGCGGTCGGCCACCCGGAACGCCGCCTCCGAGGCAAACAGCTTGGCCATGGAGCAGCGGGCGTGAAGGGCCTTCAGATTGTCCTTGCGGTCATGGGCGGCGGCGGCCTCGTAGGTCATCAGGCGGGCCGCCTGCAGGTCAACCACACTGTCGGCCAGCATGGCCTGGATGAGCTGGTAGTTGGCAATAGGCTCGCCGGAGACAATACGGGTCTTGGCAAACCCCGTTGCCTCCTCGATCAACCGGGCCATGGCTCCGCAGCAGCGGGCGGCGATCAGCAGCCGTTCGCGGCGGAACCAGGCATGGGTGAAATCCATGCCCGCCCCTTCCTCGCCGATACGGTCGGCAACGGGCACCCTGACATCGGTAAGCGTCACAATGGGATGGTGGTGATCATAGGTGTGGGTGTAAAGCGGGGTGCGCTTGACCTGAACGCCGGGCACCTTGATAGGACAGAAAAACAGGCAATGTTCGCCGCTCTGCAGTTTGGCCTGGACGACCATCGTGTCGGCTAGATTGTAACTGGTGACATGCCATTTCTCGCCGGAAACGAGATAGTGGTCGCCCTGGCGGATGGCGGTTGCCTTGATGGCATCGGGGTCGGAGCCCGCGTCTTCTTCGGTGATGGCGTAGCACAAATGCACTTCGCCGCGGGTGATCGGCATGATGTAGCGCGCCACCTGATCTTCATTGCAGGCTTCAAACATCCAGCTCTGGACTTCGCCGTAACACCAGCCCAGCGCATTGGTCACGCGGCCGAATTGCTCCACGATGGCCACCTGGGTGAGCAGGGGCAGCGCCAATCCTCCGCGCGAGGCCGGGGTATCCATGAGCGTGATGCCGGCGTCGATGGCAAACCTCTCATGGCGCTTGCGCGTCTCGCGAGGAATGCGCCCCTCGTTCATTTCTGCTTCCACTTCCAGCGGCTGCAATTCGCGATCGACGAAGTCCCGCACTTTCCTGCGCCACTGGAGCGCTTCCGCCGTCAACGCAAAACTCATGACTTGAAGTGCCCCGGGAAAAATGCCTGCAAAGTGGCCTGCAGGGCTATGCGCGCCTTTGCGGCGTCGATGGTGAGTTTCGCGTCCGCGTTTCCGGCCGCCACACCAAGCCATAGCCCATCGCCCAGGGATTCCAGCGCGCGCATCACCGTGCTTGGAACAAGCTTGTATCCGCCTTCCTTGATGATCGCTTCGCACAGGCTGCCCACGGTCCTGGCGCGCTCTTCATCATAGGAAGAACAGATTTCGGTATAGATTGGCCTGCCTTGCGTCTCTCCCCAGAAGGCGATCCAGGCAGCCAACTTGTCGGGTGTAAAGATCTTGTCGTTGAAATCCCCGAGCATGACAAGCTGCAGCTTCTCGGCCGCGGTGGCGCCCGGAGTGGCAAGCGCATTCCTCCAGTTTTGATAGTACTCCTCGGCCAAATACCTGAGGCAGGCGGTGAGGAGTTTTTCCTTGCTCTCGAAGTGAAAGTTGATGATGCCGACGGAAAGCCCCGCCGTTCTGGCCACGTCAGCCACGGTCAGGGCGGAATAGCCCTTGCGGGCCAGAACGACGATGGTGGCATCAACAAGCTGCTGCCGCCGGACGGGCCTGGATGCCTTGCGGCTTTGCGGAATGGTTGCCACTTCGGTGATCGCCGTCACACTCGCCTCACACTGAATTACAGTTCAGGAAGCTAACGGGAATACCGCCAGCGTCAATACCCTCATGGCTATTGCGCCGCATTGACCCCGTCCGGACAGCACCATAACACGATCAACCCATGCAGGATCATGAATTTCGCCGTGTTCTGAACGATGAAATCCACGGGCGGCCGGGACTCGCGGTCGTAGCGCCCGCCCGCATCACCCATTTGGCTTTCACGCTGGCGAAGGAGGACAACGATCCCTTCCTGCACGTGGCAAAGCTGTGTGATGCCTTTGGGGTAAAGCCGCCTGCCGCGGGTGCCCGCCACCACAGTGCGGAGCTTGCCTTCGGCTTGTTTAAATATGAACGCCACGGGGAATTCTACCGGATCAGCGTGACAGCCCAGAATACCAGAAAAAAGCAGGAGGCCATTGCCCTGCTGCCGCTTGGCTGGATTGACGATCTGCCAGGCAAGCGCCTGGTGGCCATACATACGGAAGTCATGTCCAAGGACATGAAACAGCCTACCCCTGCGGTTCTCAAAAAACACTTCGGCCATGAGGATCTGGCAGGATCGCTTGTCAGCCATGGCCGCGCCACGGTCTGGACCGATTTCAAGATCGGCGATGATGGCTACACCCGCATGCTGATCCATGACCATGGCCTGACGCCCCTGTCACTTGGCCGGGTTTCACGCCGCATCCATGAAATTGAAACCTATCGGATGATGGCGCTGCTGGCCTTTCCGCTTGCCCTGGATCTGCAGCGCCGGCTCGGGCCCCTTGAAAAATCACTGGCCGAAACAATTGAAGGCATGCTGTCGACCCAAGGCATCGATGAAGATGCCCGGCTGCTCGCGAGCCTCAGTACCACGGCGCGGGATGTGGAAGAAATGTCCAACCGCAGCAGCTTTCGCTTTGCGGCGGCACGGGCCTACAGCGCCCTCGTGGCAAAACGGGTGGCGGAGCTCGGCGAAGAACGCACCGCCAATTACCAGAGAATCGGGGTTTTTCTCGACCGCAGGTTCAGCCCTGCCCTGAATACCTGTTTTGCCGTGGCCGAGCGCATTGCGGACCTGGCGCGGCGCAGTGAACGGGCCAGCAACCTGCTCCGCACCCGCGTTGACATTGCGTTGGAAGGCCAGAACCAGCAGTTGCTGCGCTCCATGGAGGCGCGCACCCGGCAACAACTGATGCTGCAGGAAACGGTGGAAGGAATTTCTGTCGTTGCCATCAGCTATTATCTCTTCAACATCGCCGAAATATTTCTGAGAGGCGCATCGCGGCATTTCCTCGGCGAAGCTTTCGATTTCCCGGCTTGGGCGTTGCTGCCTGTCATCCTCCTGTTTGTCTGGTGGGGCATCAGGCGCCTCAAGCGGCGCATCAGAAAATCCCATCCGGAAACTCAGATAACCGCCAGGACATCGCCAAAGGTAGAGAGCGCCGTTTCGCCCTTGGAAGACAGGACATAAATGCCACGTTCTTCCCTCACGAACCAGCCATAGGGATCGCGCTGGAGGATAGCGGCAGCGCGTTCAACCTTGGTTTGCGCCACAATCTCGGAAACCTTTGACGCCCCCGCGTCCTTCAGGAATTTCAGACAACGAAGGGCATCCTGGCGGTAGGCCGTGACCAGGGGCCGCTTGCTGCTGCCACCGGAATTGGGGTCGCCCTTGCGGCGTTGAAATTCGCGCAGGAGAAGCGCCTTGCGGCGGGGGGCCTTGCGCGGCTGGCAGGCGCCAGGATCAAGGTAGGCCTCAACCCATTCGCCATTGACGACCAGCAGTCCCAGGCCCAAGCGTTTGCACAGCCGCAAGATATCGTGGGGAAGAGAGCGTTTCGGCTCCGGAACGGCAAGATACACGCTATCCGTGACAGCCTGTCGGTCAATTCCCTGGAGCAGGAGCTGAAGATTGAAGGCGGTCTTCAATTCAACAATGACAGGCGGTTCATCGCCCCTGACCGCCAAAACATCGCATTCCCGGATTTCAGCTTTGACGGCATAGCCCTGGGCTTCCAGAAAACGCTTCACGGGAAGGTATAATTCGGTTTCCAGCACGAGAAAAAGCCCTGAACTTGTCGCCCTGAGCCTATATTGATTCGCCTGCGAAAGGGTTACTTGCTGATAAAAACCTGCGCCGTGATGATTGACTTGATGTTTTCAAAGGCACTAGCCACGGCGGCCGTATTGGTGGCCACGAAGAAGTTCTGGTTCGGATCAGAAGCGCAATTCTTGAGGCGATTGGTGGTCGCATTGTCATCAAGATCATAGGCAATCGTGATGACGGTAATGCCTTTGGCTTTGGCGTTGGTGCAGAGGGTTTCGAGATTTGCCGCGCCCTGGGCGACGTTGCGTGTGGTACCGGGGCCGAAGGCCGGTTCGGTCTGGGCCCCGTCGGT
This sequence comes from uncultured Aestuariivirga sp., assembly GCA_964604435.1. Lineage (GTDB taxonomy): Bacteria > Pseudomonadota > Alphaproteobacteria > Rhizobiales > Aestuariivirgaceae > Aestuariivirga. Next base: position 25,853 of record CAZRZB010000011.1, read on the forward strand.
CAGGACAACCATGAATTTTTCGGTTTCAGCGTCGTCATAGCTCACGCCCTCACTGAACGGTGCATTGTCTGAGAGCATGTGAAAGCCGAACTCCACGCCAAGGGCAATGTGGGTCCAGGCGTAGGGGGTCATCATGTCGAGCCGGGATTTCAAGTCGCTGAAATTATTGGTCAATGGCTTCATGACAAGATTGTTGCTGACATAGCCGCTGCAGCCTGACGATGCGTGTACAGGCGCCTGCGGCTGACCCCATTTTGTATTGTTGTCCGCGGTTGGCGTGGCATCGGTCAGGTTATAGGGATACTTGCGGTCCTGGGTACACCCCGTCCATGTGCCGCTGCCTGTCTGGCCACGGATGTAAGCCTTGTCAAAGGTTCCATAGACATGGTGCGAGAAGGGCACGAGTGCGAACTTCACCTTGGCCGGGTTCGCCACCTCAAGGTCGCTGATAAGGTTCTTGGCGGCATTCTTCATGGCCACATATTTCACGCCGCCGGCGATGCTCTCATTCATCGAGCCGGAATAATCCAGGACCAGGGCGATTTCGGCCATCTTGTCAGCGGGAACAGCAACTTCCGCGGCAAGCGAAAGCTTCAGGGACTCGAAGCCGGCAAGCTTCATGAGCGAGGTCGCCATATCCATGTCCGCCGTGGCAACCACGGTTTCGTCCGCGATCTCGAAGTCCCGCGTGATATCGGCCGATGCAAGGCCGGCGTTCTGGAGATTCAGGGCAAAGGTTGCCTCCGCCAGGGAGCGGCGCTCGGCAGTGGTTGCGTCCGGCGTTGAAGCGGCTGCGAGTGCGGCGGAATCAAGAGCCGCCTGCAATTCAGTCCTGATGTTGAGGTAACGGATATAGTCAATGGCCGATCCGGCGGCAATGAGAACGGGAACCGCCGATATGGCGCAGAAAACGGCAATAGAACCTTTCTGGCATATGCCAAAGCGCTTCATGAGGCTTTGAAGTCTTGGCCGGAGGTTCATATTTCCTGCTCCTCTGTCTCAATCCGGCACGCTGTCCGGGCGGGATGGGGATCAAGGAGCAAACCACGGTCCAACGCGGCGCGGGGCGGAGCCGCAGTTAACAACAGGGTTTATAGAGTCTTAATTAAAACGGCCGTCTTGACCGCATGGCGGCAGTCAACGTGCCTTCGTCGAGGTAATCCAGTTCGCCGCCGACGGGCACGCCATGGGCCAGGCGTGACGTACTGAGACCCAGTCCCTTGAGGCGCTCGGTGATGTAATGCGCCGTGGTCTGCCCCTCCACCGTGGCATTGGTGGCCAGCACAACCTCGCGCATGCCCGCGGCGGCGGCACGCTCGACCAAATGGTTAATGGCCAGATCCTCCGGCCGGATGCCTTCCATGGCGGAAAGGGTTCCGCCGAGGACGTGGTAAAGACCGGTCCAGGCACCGGCGCGTTCGAGAGCCCAGAGGTCGCCCACCTCTTCCACCACACAGAGAATGGACCGGTCGCGGCGCGGATCGCTGCAAATGGTGCAAGGGTCAATCGTATCGACATTTCCGCATTCGCTGCACACCTTTACCTTGTCCTGAGCCTCGGCCATCGCAAGCGACAGAGGGGCCAAGAGTTTTTCGCGGTTCTTGATCAGGTGCAGGGCGGCGCGGCGGGCGGAGCGGGGCCCCAGTCCCGGCAACTTCGCCAGCAACTGAATAAGCCGCTCAATTTCAACACCCGCGGTCCGCTTCATGTCAGAACGGCAGCTTCATACCCGGAGGAAGCGCCATGCCACCGGTCACCGACTTCATTTCATCCGCCATCAGGGCTTCGCTCTTGGCCTTGGCATCGGCGTGGGCCGCCACGATGAGGTCTTCGAGAATTTCCTTCTCCTCCTCCTTCAACAGGGAGGAGTCCAGCTGAAGGGCCGTCATCGCCCCCTTGCCGGTGAGTGTCACTTTCACCATTCCGCCGCCGGACTGGCCGGTCACCGTTGCAGCTTCCAGTTTCGCCTGCATGTCCGCCATTTTGGATTGCATGGCCTGGACCTGTTTCATCATGTCAGCGAGATTCTTCATCACTTTCTTCCATTGGTTTTAATGTTTCGGGATCGCGGACATCAGTCACCGTGCTGCCGGGGAAGCGCTTCAGGATGGCCTGCACGGAGGGTTCCTCGCGGGCTTCCCGGAAGGCTGATTCCTTCGCGTCCTTCTTTTGCAAAGCCAAGGGCCTGTCGCCGCCTTCCTTGGCCACAAGCACCATCCAGCGGCGTCCGGTCCAGGCTTCAAGCTTGCGCGCCAGTTCACCGGGAAGCCCTGGCGAAGCGCCCTGCTCCAAAGCCAGTTCCACCTGGCCCGGCGCTACGCGAATGGGCCTGACAAAGCGCTCCAGATCGCCTTTCAGCTTCACATCACGCTTGTCCACCGCGAGGGCCAGAATATCGGCAAAAGAGGCAAAGGCCCGGGTCTCGGCCGGGGCTTGCGGGGCTGACGCATCCGGTTTCACCGCCAGCGCGCCCTCGGTTTCAGCAACCGGCGGCTCGCGCTTCAGGGGCTGTGCCATGACAATCGGCGGGGATTTCTCAGCGGGCGGATTCTGCCTGGCCAGCTTCACAAGATCCTCGCCGGAGGGCAGGTCGGCCGCGTGGGCCAGACGAATGAGCACCATTTCCGCGGCCAGCAGCGGCTGGGCCGCGTAGCTCACTTCATTGATGCCCTTCAGCAGCATTTGCCAGGCCCGCGTGAGGTGGGCCATGCCGAGACGCGCGGCATAGTCGCTGCCGCGGGATTTTTCAGCCTCGGTGCGCGATGGATCGCTCAAGGCGCTGTCCTTCACCACTTTCAGACGGGTCACCCAATGGACGAAATCGGCGAGATCGTTGAGAATCGTCTCCGGGTCGCCGCCGCCTTCATGCTGGGCTTCAACCTCATGAATGGCCTTTGCCGTATCACCGGCCATCACCGCATCAAACAGGTCGATGATGCGCGACCTGTCAATGAGGCCCATCATGCCGGCAACATCGGCTGCCTTGACCGCGCCCTCGCCATAGGCAATGGCCTGGTCAAGCAGGGAAAGGCCGTCACGCACGGAACCTTCCGAGGCGCGGGCAATCAGGCGCAACGATTCTTCGTCGATGGTGACGTTTTCGAGGGCGGCAATGCGGGCGTAGTGCTGCATCAGAAGAGCCGCATCCAGCCGCTTCAGGTCAAAGCGCTGGCAACGCGAGAGAATGGTCACGGGCACCTTGCGGATTTCGGTGGTGGCAAAAATGAACTTGATGTGGGGCGGCGGCTCTTCCAGGGTCTTGAGCAGCGCATTGAAGGCGCTCTTGGAGAGCATGTGCACTTCGTCGATGATGTAGATCTTGTAGCGCAGGGAGACGGGGGCGTAACGCACGCTGTCGATGATTTCGCGCATGTTGTCGACGCCGGTGTTCGAGGCGGCATCCATCTCGATCACATCCATGTGGCGCGACTCCAAGATGGCCTCGCACTGGGGGGTGAGTTCCGGCATCTCGATGGAGGGGGCGCCTGGATAGTTCAGGGCCCGGGCGATCAGGCGGGCGGTGGTGGTCTTGCCGATGCCGCGCACCCCGGTCAGCATATAGGCTTGGGCAATGCGGTTGCTGGCGACAGCGTTGGTGAGGGTACGCACCATCGCTTCCTGGCCGATGAGGTCGGCAAAATTCTGCGGGCGGTATTTGCGGGCGAGAACGCGGTAGCCTTGAGCGCTCATGCTGTGTGGGGTTTCCGTCATGATTGCTCGGAATACTAGAGGTGGGAGGCTGGACGGGCAACCCGTTCCGATCTCGTTGGGGCTGCTTCCTTCCGGACCTGACCCGGTTGGCGAGCGGCACGTCCGCCGCCAACCTCCCGGGCGCTATATCGGTGTTTTAGGCTGAAAAAGCAAGGGCGGGATTTACCGCCCTTGGCATCACCTTCACAGGCTGCTGATGATCTTGCGGTAGACATCCTCGGGGAAGGCTTTGAGGGTTGTGGTGCGGAGATTGCCACCCATCGCGATGGTAAGGGCGAATTTCGCGAAGGTTTCGTCGTCAGGGCCCTCGGCTGTTACAACCATGTCGTAGGCCCCCACCGTCATGTAGAATTCGCGGATTTCGCAGCCCATTTTCTTGGCAAGCGCCTTGGCGGCGTCCAGCCGGCCAGGGCTGTCTTTGACGTTTTTGACGCCCTGGTCAGTCCAATTCGCGAGCATGATATATCTGGCCATGTGGTCCTCCCGTTTGCATTTCGCGCAAGGTGGGCGACTATCCGCCTCACCGGCGAAACGCTCTAAGTGTAACATTGTCCGGGCGCCATGGCGATGCTTCTGCCGGCATCATTGACCTTAATGGCCCCCTCGCTTATCTGAGGGCCATGAGCCTGCGCGACATCATCACCCTGCCCGACCCGCTCTTGCGGCAAACCTCCAAACCCGTTTCGGGGGTGGACAAGGCTGTCCGCAAGCTGTTCGATGACATGCTGGAAACCATGTACGAGGCGCCCGGAATCGGCCTGGCGGCGGTCCAGATCGGGGTGCCCCAGCGGCTGGTGGTGGTTGATATTTCCAAGGAGGGGGAAGAGCGCCAGCCGCTTTTCATGGCAAACCCGGAAATCCTCTCCGCCAGCGAGGCGATGAGCGATTACGAGGAAGGCTGCCTTTCCATCCCGGAATTCTATGAAATGGTTACCAGACCGGCGGAGGTGACAGTGCGCTACCTTGACCGCCAGGGCGAGCCCCGGGAACTGGCCGCCGGCGGGGTTCTGGCCACCTGCATCCAGCATGAAATCGACCACCTCAATGGCGTGCTGTTCATTGACTACATTTCCAAGCTGAAACGCGACCGGGTGGTGAAGAAATTCGTCAAGGCACAGAAGCTGGGAAAGCTCTAGGTCCATGAAACTGGTTTTCATGGGCACGCCCGACTTTGCGTTGGTGACGCTCAAGGCGCTCATGGCCGCGGGCCATGAGGTGGCTGCGGTCTATTCCCAGCCGCCACGGCCTGCGGGGCGGGGGAAAAACCTGCGCCCGTCGCCGATTCATCAATATGCCGCGGCGAAAGGGCTCGATATCAGAACCCCGCTTTCACTGAAATCGGCAGACGAACAAAACTCATTCGCTGCCCTCAAGGCCGATGCCGCCGTGGTGGTGGCCTATGGCCTCATCTTGCCGCGCGCCATCCTTGAAGCTCCGCGCCTGGGCTGTTTCAATGTACATGCCTCGCTCCTGCCACGCTGGCGGGGTGCAGCCCCCATCCAGCGCGCCATCATGGCGGGCGACATGGAAACCGGTGTCTGCATCATGCGGATGGCGGAAGGGCTTGATACGGGGCCCGTCTGCAAGGTGGACCGGATTGCCATCACCCCCTCAACGACGGCCGGTCAGCTCCATGACGAGTTGGCCGCGCTTGGCGCATCCCTGATGGTCAGGATGCTGGAGGAATTGCCCATTGCCTGCGCGGAGCAATCCGGCGAAGGCGTGACCTATGCCAAAAAGATTGAAAAGGCCGAGGCCCATATTGATTTCACGCGGGATGCCGTCGGCGTCCGCAACCACATTCATGGCCTCTCGCCCTTTCCCGGCGCTTGGACCGGGCTTCAGGGGGCGCGCATCAAGATTCTGAATTGCGAGGTCGTGGAGCAGACCGGGGTGGCAGGGACAACACTCGACGGCCAGCTCACGATTGCCTGCGGCACCCGCGCCATCCGGCCACTCGTTCTGCAGCGGGAGGGAAAGGGGGCCATGGATGCAGCCACCTTCCTGCGCGGCTTTCCCGTTCCCATGGGCACAAGGCTGGAGTGATGGCGCGTTACAAGCTCACCCTCGAATACAACGGCGCTGAATTCTACGGCTGGCAGATCCAGCTGAACGATAGAACGGTTCAGGGAGTTTTGACCGCTGCCATTGCCCAGATCAACGGTGCTCCGGCCCAGGTGCAGGGAGCCGGCCGCACGGATTCGGGTGTGCATGCCCTTGGCCAGGTGGCCCATGTCGATCTCCTGCGCGAATGGGATCCCTTTGTCCTGCGCAATGCCATCAATGCCGGGGTCCGGCCCCACAAGGTTTGCGTTGTGGAAGCCGAGCTGGTGCCGGATGATTTCAATGCGCGCTTTTCCGGCACCAAGCGGCACTACCTCTACCGCATCCTCAACCGGCGGGCGCCGCCAACCCTCGATGCGGGCCAGGTGTGGTTTGTGCCGGTGGAGCTTGATGCCGGGGCCATGCATGAGGCGGCGCAAATCCTGGTGGGCCACCATGATTTCTCGACCTTCCGCGACAGCCAGTGCCAGGCGCAGTCTCCGATGCGTACCCTTGACCGCCTCGACGTCGCCCGCTTTGGCGAATTCATTGAAATCCGCACAGAGTCGCGCTCGTTTCTACATTCCCAGGTGCGCTCAATGGTGGGTTCGCTGAAACTGGTAGGCGAAGGCAAATGGAAGCCCGCGGATATGAAAGCCGCCCTCGAAGCCAGGGACCGCACGGCCTGCGGCGTCGTTGCCCCGCCGGAAGGGCTTTATCTGGTCAAGGTTGATTATTGAAATAGGCGGCGATGATGCGGCCATAGATGATCTGCGTGGCGCGCAACTCGTCAATGGAGATGCGTTCGTCAACTTGATGGATGGTGGCGTTGGTGGGGCCGAATTCCAAAACCGGGCAGTAGTTCTTGATGAAGCGGGCGTCGGAAGTGCCGCCCGAGGTCGAGAGCCTGGGCACCAGTCCGGTTTCCTGCTCCACCGCATCCTGCACCAAGCCGACAAAGGCGCCGGGTTCGGTGATGAAAGCCTCCGCGCCCTCATAGGAGGTAACGGTCCATGTGCCGCCGAGTTCCTCCCTCACCGCCGCCACATGGACATCCACCCAGTCGCGCAGGGACTGGTAGTTATGCTCGGTGCTGTAACGGATATTGAACTTCGCCGTGGCGCGGGCGGGCACGACGTTGCCTGCGGGATTGCCCACGTCAAAGGTGGTCACCGCCAGGGTTGAAGGATCGAAATGGTCATTGCCGTCATCGAGCTTGGCGGAGGAAATCCGGTCCGCCAAGCGCGCCAGCTTCGGTATGGGGTTGTCGGTCTTGCTGGGGTAGGCCACGTGGCCCTGGGTGCCTTCCACGATGACATCAAAACTGAGGGAACCCCGGCGACCGATCTTGATGGTATCGCCCAATTTCTCGGCGCAGCTTGGCTCGCCTACCAGGCAATGGTCAGGAACATGGCCGTTGGTCTTCATCCATTCCAGAACCTTCACGGTGCCGTTGATGGCGGGTCCTTCCTCATCGCCGGTGATCAGGAATGAAATCGAGCCCGCGGGCTTGCCATTCTGCTTCACATAGTCGATGGCGGCGGCGGCAAAGGCCGCAACGGAACCCTTCATGTCGGTGGCGCCCCGGCCGTAGAGCATGCCGTTTCTGATCTCGGCGGCGAAGGGCTCGTGGCTCCAGTTGGCCTCATCGCCCACCGGCACCACGTCGGTGTGGCCGGCAAAGCATAGATGCGGCTCGCCTGTCCCGGTGCGGGCGAAGAGGTTGTCAACATCCGGCGTGTCCTTGTCTTTGAAGACCAGGCGCTGGCAGGCGAAACCATGGCTGCTCAAGAGGTTTTCAAGCACGGTCAGTGCCCCGCCCTCGTGGGGGGTGACAGAACGGCAGCGGACAAGGTCTTGAAGAATAGCGACGGAATCGGTTGGGGTGTTTTTCATGGGGAGCGCTTACTAATCTCTCAACAACTCGTTGATTGAGGTTTTGGCCCGGGTTTTTTCATCGACGCGCTTGACGATCACGGCGCAGTAGAGCGATGGGCTGGGGGAACCGTTGGCAAAGGGCTTCTGCGGCAGGGAACCTGAGACCACGACGGAATAGGGCGGGACGCGGCCCATGAAGACCTCGCCGGTGGTACGGTCGATGATCTTGGTGGACTGGCCGATGAACACGCCCATGGAAATGACCGAGC
>CAZRZB010000012.1:0-33606 GCA_964604435.1 uncultured Aestuariivirga sp.
GGGGCCAAAACCGTGACTGCCCCCGCAACTGTAAGCGGCGAGGCGTGATGCGAACACTGCCACTGGGAAACCGGGAAGGCCCGCATCAAGCCAGCGACCCGCGAAGTCAGGAGACCTGCCGCGCAAGAACCGGGACCTTGTGTCCCAAATGAAACCGGTCGCACGGAGGGTGTCCATGACCACTGCAACAAATTCAATCATTTCCCTGAGCTTTTCCCAGCGCCTCACGGCAGGCGCCGTCTGCCTGTTCGTCGGCGCGTCGCTGGTGTTCCTCGTCGGCCTGTCGCAGATCAGCGCCGCCCACAACGCCGCCCACGACACGCGCCATTCCATCGGTTTTCCCTGCCACTGAACCAGGGGAACTTTCACCATGATCGGAAGACTCGTGCTCGCGGCACTTATCGCGGGAATGGCGGCTGGCCTCATCATGGCCGGCATCCAGTATGTGCGGCTGACCCCGCTGATTGCTGCGGCGGAAGTCTATGAGAAGGCAGCGGCAGCCGCCGCCACGCAATCAACATCAGGGACAACCGCCAAGTGCGTCGAAACCATGCCGGGCATGACGATGTGCAACGGCGATGAGCCCCAATGGGAGCCGCAGGACGGACTGCAGCGCACCCTGCTCACCACCCTTGCCTCGGTCATTGCCGGCGCCGGTTTTGCCGTCGTGCTGGCCGGAATTTCCCTGCTGACGGGAATTGCCGTCACCCCGAGGAACGGTTTGATCTGGGGCCTTTGCGGCTTTCTGGCCGTGACGATTGCAACCGGGGCCGGCCTGCCGCCCGAACTGCCCGGCATGCCCGTGGCCGAGCTTCTGCCGCGCCAGACCTGGTGGTTTGGAACCATCGTGGCAACCGGCATCGGCCTCTATCTCATTGCAACACGGCATGCGCTTGCCTGGCTTGCGCTGGCGGTGTTTTTGATCGCCCTGCCCCATGTCATCGGCGCGCCGCAGCCGGCCAGCCACGAGACGGCGGTTCCGGCTGGGCTTGCCGCGCAGTTTGTCGCCAATACGGTGGCCGCCGCCGCCGTGTTCTGGAGCCTGATCGGCCTCTTCCTCGGGCTTGCCCTGCAGAAATTCGGCAAGGACGTCTACGCATCATGAGCCTCGCCAAGATTCCCGCCACCATCATCACCGGCTTCCTCGGGGCCGGCAAGACCACCCTCATCCGCCATCTTCTGGAAAACGCCGGTGGCCGCCGGATAGCCCTGGTCATCAACGAGTTTGGCGACGTGGGCGTGGATGGTGAAGTGCTCAAAGGCTGCGGCGATGCCCTCTGCCGGGAGGAGGATGTCATCGAACTGGCCAATGGCTGCATCTGCTGCACCGTGGCCGATGATTTCATCCCGACCATGGCGAAGCTCCTCAACCGCGCCGCCGCCGTCGATCACATCGTCATCGAAACCTCCGGGCTCGCCCTGCCCCAGCCGCTGGTGCGCGCCTTCAACTGGCCGGAGATCGCCGCCCGCGTCACCGTCGATGGCGTGCTGACCGTGGTCGACGCCAAGGCGATCGCCGAAGGCCGCTATGCCGACGATGAAGCCGCCATCCAGGCCATGCGCCGGGCCGACCCCAACCTCGAACATGAAAACCCCATCGAGGAACTGTTCGAGGACCAGCTGAATTGCGCCGACATGGTCATCCTCAACAAGACCGACCTGCTTGATGCCGCGGAACTGCAGCAGGTCACGGCCGGCATCGCCGCCAAGGTGCGCAAAGGCACCCGCGTTCTTCCCAGCCAGCACGGCAGGCTCGCCATCAGCGCCGTGCTCGGGCTTCAATCCGCCGCCGAGGGCGACATCGCCAACCGGCCCTCGCACCACGAGATGGAAGGCGAAGAGCAGCACGACCACGATGATTTCATCAGCTTCACCGTGGCCCTTCCCGGCGTGATGGACCGTGACACCCTGCTGAAGCGCATCGCCACTGTGGTTGCCGACAGCACCATTTTGCGACTCAAGGGATTTGCGAACATAATGGGTTCTTCATCCCGTCTGCTTATTCAGGCTGTGGGACCGCGCATGAACAACTATTTTGACCGGCCGTGGAAGAATGGCGAGAACCGCGCCACCCGATTGGTGGTGATCGGCGTAAAAGGCATGGACCGGCAGGCGATTGCCGCGGCCCTGCAAGGTTGATGCATCTCCTCGCCACGACAAGTGGCGTGATCGACGGCGCGGCGGAAGCCGTTGACCTCAAGCAATCCCCCGCCGACATCGTGGTGCTCAGCGCCGCCGACAGCGAAATCGCCACCCTGGCGCGGGCCTGCGACACGGGCAAATTCCCGACCCTGCGGCTGGCCAATTTTCTGCAACTTCAACACCATCTTTCGGTTGATCTCTACCTCGAGAAGACCCTGAGCCTGGCGCGCCTCATTGTGCTGCGCCTGCTGGGCGGCGCCGGCTACTGGCCCTATGGCCTCGAGCAGATCGTCGCCCTGGCCAGGGACCGCGACATCAAGCTCGTCGTGCTCCCCGGTGATGCCCAGCCCGACCCCGGTCTCACCGCCCGCTCTAACCTGCCGCTGCAGGATTGCGAGCGACTGCGCCAATACCTTGTGGCGGGCGGCCAGCTCAATGCGGCGAAATTCCTTAGCCATTGCCAGCACCTGCTGGAGGGCACCGCAGCCCCGCCGCCCGCCGAAGCACTTCCCGCCAACGGCATCTACCGCCGCACCGCCGGCAGCCGCATGGCGGCCCTATTGTTCTATCGCTCGGTCCTCGATGGCGCGCAAGCCGCCCCCATCGATGCCCTGAGCGCAGCCCTGTCAAGACGCGGCATCGGCTGTGTCAGCCTGTTCATCACCAGCCTGAAGGACCGCGACAGCGCCAGCTTTATCCACGAAACCCTCGCCGCCTATCCGCCCAGCCTGCTGCTCAATGCCACCTCCTTTGCCGCCTCCGCCGGCGGGGCCGGCGATCCCCTGGCGAGATATGACTGCCCGGTGCTGCAGGTGGTGCTCAGCACGGTTTCGGAAAACGCCTGGCGCGCCGGTGCACAAGGGCTGGGGACCCGTGACCTGGCCATGAACGTGGTGCTGCCGGAACTCGATGGCCGCATCCACGCCCGCGCCATTTCCTTCAAGAGCGACAGCGCCTGGCACGAAGCCACCCAGTGCCGCATCGTGACCTACCGGGAAGTCCCGGACCGGGTCGACTATGTGGCCGACCTCGCGGCAAACTGGATTGCGTTGCGCCACAAGGAAAAAGCCGGCCGCCGCGTGGCCATCATCCTCGCCAACTATCCCAACCGCGACGGGCGCATTGCCAACGGCGTCGGCTACGACACGCCCGCCAGCACCATCGCCATCCTCAAGGCCATGCGGGACGAGGGCTACGGCACCGGCGAAATCCCGGCGAATGGAAACGAACTCATTGAAGCGCTTCAGCGGATACGCAATGCAAAACCCGATGAGAAATTGAAGTGCCTGTCACTGGCCGAATACCAGAAACACTTTGCCGGGCTCCCCTATTCCGTCCGTGAACAGATCACGTCGCGCTGGGATATTCCCGAAACCGATCCCTTCTACCGCAACGGCGCCTTCCACCTCGCCATCGAAACCTGTGGCAATGTCGCCATCGGCATCCAGCCGGCGCGCGGCTACAACATCGACCCCAAGGCCACCTACCACGATGCGGCCCTGGTGCCGCCCCACGGCTATCTCGCCTTCTATTTCTGGCTGCGCCACAATTTCCAGGCCCATGCCGTCATCCACAACGGCAAGCACGGCAATCTCGAATGGCTGCCCGGCAAGGCCAATGGCCTAAGCAGCGAGTGCTATCCGGAAATCGCCCACGGGCCCCTGCCGCAGCTCTATCCCTTCATCGTCAACGATCCCGGCGAAGGCACCCAGGCCAAGCGCCGCACCTCGGCGGTGATCGTCGACCATCTCACCCCGCCGCTGACGCGCGCCGAGACCTATGGCCCCCTCAAGGATCTGGAAGCACTGGTCGATGAATACTACCTTGCCTCGGGGCTCGACCGGCGCCGCCTCGCCGCCCTGAAAAAGGACATCCTCGATCTCACCCGCAGCACCAGGCTTGATCTCGATGCGGGCTTCACCGGCGACGACGACAGCGACTTGACCAGGCTCGACGCCTATCTCTGCGATCTCAAGGAGGCCCAGATCCGCGACGGCCTCCATGTCCTCGGCGCCTCGCCCGCAGGCCAGCGGGAAACCGACCTGCTGGTGGCCCTCACCCGCGTGCCGCGCGGCCTTGGCGAGGGCGGCGATCAGTCGCTCATCCGGGCCCTGGCGAAGGATTTCGGCTTTGACGGATTCGATCCCCTGACCTGCGTCATGTCCGGGCGTTGGAGCGGCGAGAAGCCTGTGGCCCTCCTCAAACTGGTGAATGAACCCTGGCGCAGCAACGGCGATACGGTGGAACGGCTGGAAGCCTGCGCCCGGGCCCTGCTCAAGCCGGGGGCCCCGCGTCGGGACGGCATGCCGAATGTGGCCGCCGTCCTGGAGCGGATAGAAAGCGTCATCCGCCCGGCGCTGCGCGCCTGCGGGCCCGCCGAAATAGCCGCCGTCCTGGCAGGCCTCGACGGCCGGTCCGTGGCCCCCGGGCCCTCCGGCGCGCCGACCCGCGGCCGCCTCGACGTGCTACCCACGGGACGCAACTTCTATTCCCTCGACAACCGCACGGTGCCTACCCCCACGGCCTGGAACCTGGGGCAGAAATCGGCCGAAGACCTGCTCATCCGTCACTTCCAGGATTTCGGCCAATACCCGAAAGCCATTGGACTTTCCGCCTGGGGCACCGCCAATATGCGGACCGGCGGCGATGACATTGCCCAGGCCCTGGCGCTGCTCGGCGCCAAGCCCGTCTGGGAGCCCGCCAGCTGGCGGGTCAGCGGTTTTGAGATCATCCCGCTGGCCCGCCTCGGCCGCCCCCGCGTGGATGTGACGCTGCGCATCTCGGGCTTCTTCCGCGATGCCTTCCCCGCCCAGATCGAACTGCTCGACCGGGCCATCCGCGCCGCCGGCCAGCTCGACGAGGACGAAGCCGACAACCCCATCGCCGCCCGCATGCGGGCCGAGGCCGAAAGCCTGCAGCATTCCGGCATTTCGGCCGAGGATGCCCGGCAGATGGCGGGCTACCGGATTTTCGGCTCCAAGCCCGGGGCCTATGGCGCTGGCCTCCAGGCCCTGATCGACGAGAAGATCTGGAATGAGCGCGCCGATCTCGCCGCGGCCTATGTCACCTGGGGCGCCTTTGCCTATGGCGCCAGGGAAGCGGGCGTCCAGGACGAGGCCCGGTTCACCCAGCGCCTGAAGCACATCGAGGCCGTGGTCCACAACCAGGACAACCGCGAACATGATGTGCTGGACAGCGACGACTACTATCAGTTTGAAGGCGGCATGTCGGCCGCGGTCGAGACCGCCTCGGGCAAGCGCCCCCGCGTCTACCACAACGACCATTCCCGCCCCGAGCGCCCCGTCATCCGCACCCTTGAGGAGGAAGTGGGCCGCGTCATGCGCTCACGCGTGGTGAACCCCAAATGGATCACCGGGGTGAAGCGCCACGGCTACAAGGGCGCTTTCGAGATCGCCGCCACCGTCGATTACATGTTCGCCTTCGCCGCCACCACGGGCGCGGTGAAGACCCACCACTTCGATTTGGCCTACGATGCCTTTCTCGCCGATGCCGATACCAGGGACTTCATCGCCGCCAACAATCCCGCCGCCCTCCGCGAAATCGCCGCGCGCTTCGAGGAGGCCGCCAGCCGCGGCCTTTGGACACCGCGCCTCAACTCAGCCTATGATCTGCTCAGGGAACTCCAGCCATGACCGAAGACATCGATGCCGCCCGCCACCACGAGAAGATGGCCAAGAAGAAAGCCGCCCGCGACAAGATCATGGCGGGCAAGACCATTGCCCGCGGACTGCTCATCGTCCACACCGGCAAGGGCAAGGGCAAATCCACCGCCGCCTTCGGCATGGTCTTCCGCCATATCGGCCACGGAATGCGTGCTGGCGTCATTCAATTTGTCAAAGGCGCCTGGGGCACCGGCGAGCGCACCGTGCTGGAAAAATTCCCCGAGCTCGTCACCATCAAGGCCATGGGCGAAGGCTTCACCTGGGAAACCCAGGACATCACCCGCGACATGGCCCACGCCCGCGAGGGCTGGGAGGAAGCCAAGCGCCTGATCGCCGACCCCTCCTACAAGATGGTGCTGCTCGACGAGCTTAACATCGTGTTGCGTTACGATTACCTGCCGCTGCAGGAAGTACTCGACGTCCTGAAGAGCCGGCCAGCCGGCAAGCACATCGTCATCACCGGTCGCAATGCCAAGGAAGAACTGATCGAGATAGCCGACCTCGTCACCGAGATGGAACTGATCAAGCACCCCTTCCGCTCGGGCGTGAAGGCCCAGGCGGGGATTGAGTTTTAATTATCCCTCACCCTGAGGCGCTCTGCGGAGCAGAGCCTCGAAGGGCTGGCGGATGCGGATATAGATGCTTCGAGGCCCGGCTGCGCCGTGCACCTCAGCATGAGGAGAGTAAATTAATTCCTCGCCTTGCCCGACAACGGCACTCGAACGCCCTTGCTGATCACGGCGGGGCTGTAAGCCTTGCGCGCGAAGACCTCGCGCACCATGGGCGCGAAGAACTCCAGCGGCTTGGTTTCGTAATCGGGATCGAAGCTGCTCTGGTCCCATTTCTCGCAGAATTCGGCGCAGTCTTCGAAGTAGGGATTGCCGCGGTAGGCCTCGCGCTTGTTGGGATTGCCGCCCACATGGCTTGCGTAATAGACCATCTGGAAATCCCCGTGGGTCTGCACCACCCAGGCGCATTGCTCGCGCACGAAGGGCCGCAGGATGGTGGCCGCATATTCATCATGGTTGTAGGGCGCATAGATGTCGCCGATGTCATGCAGCAGCGCCGACACCACCCAGTCCTTATCGGCCCCGTCGTTCCACGCCCGGGTGGCCGCCTGCAGCGAATGGCCAAGCCGGGTGATCTTGTAGCCCGACAGGGATTTGTCGAGTTCGACCATGGCTTTCAGCAAGCGGTCCGCCGTGCCCGCCGCATAGTCCGTTTCATGGGCATTGAGGAAGGCATAATCCTCCCGGTCGCCGTCCTTCATCTGGGTGAATTTTACCGTTTCCATGCGAACTCCCTTTTCCTTGCCGGCTATCGCGTCATGCCGTGAGCGCACCATAAGCCGCCGTTTCCATCCTTGTCCAGAATCCCGCTTGGGCCTATGAGTGGGCCTTCAGCAGCGTTCCCTGCGAGGGACTGAAAGCTATTCCGGTGCGGCCAACCCAACAAGGGGCCAAGGCCGGAGCTGCCTTCCGTGGCCATTCCTGGCAGCGCTGGATTTTGGAAGGCAGGCAAGATGACGAAACTGGGTGTAATGCTGTGTGGCCATGGCAGCCGCGACGAGGCGGCCGTCACCGAATTCGCTGTCCTTTCCCGGCATCTGAAAGAGCGCCTGCCCCAATATCCGGTGGAATACGGCTACCTCGAATTCGCCACCCCGATCATCCGCACCGGCCTCGATGCCCTGAAGGCCAAGGGCGTGGAGCGCGTGCTTGCCGTGCCCGGCATGCTCTTCGCGGCGGGCCATGCGAAGAACGACATCCCTTCCGTGCTCAACACCTATGCGGCCAGCAATGGCCTGAAAATCGACTACGGCAAAGAGCTCGGCATCGACCCCAAGATGATGCGCGCCGCCGGCGACCGCATCCAGGAGGCTCTGGATGCCAACCCCTCAGAGGTGCCCTTGCACGAGACCCTGCTGGTGGTGGTGGGGCGCGGCGCCTCCGACCCCGATGCCAATTCCAATGTCGCGAAGGTCACCCGCATCCTCTGGGAAGGCTTCGGCTTCGGCTGGGCCGAGACGGCCTACTCCGGCGTCACCTTCCCGCTGGTCGAACCTGGCCTCGAACATGCCGCCAGGCTCGGCTACCGCCGCATCGTGGTGTTTCCCTATTTCCTCTTCACCGGAATCCTCGTCCAGCGCATCTATGATGCCACCGACGCGGTGGCCAGCCGCCACCCGGAAATTGAATTCCTCAAGGCCGCCTATCTCAACGACCATCCCGCCGTGATCGACACCTTCGTCGAGCGCATCGAGCAGATTCTCACCGGCGACATCGCCATGAATTGCCAGATGTGCAAATACCGCACCGCCGTCCTGGGCTTCGAGGCCGATGTGGGCGCGGTGCAGGAAAGCCACCACCACCATGTCGAGGGCATCAACGCCAAGGGCCCCTTCGAGATCGTCAACCACGCCCACCATCATCACGATCATGGCCACGATCATTCCCATGACGATGGCCACACCCATGCACCCTACCCCCATGCCAATCATCCGCTTGGCCCCGTCAGCATGAAGAAAAAGTGATGGATTACCTCCGCGAGCCATCGGCCATCTATGCAAGGTCCTTCGCCATCATCCAAAGCGAAGCCGATCTTTCGTCGCTTCCTGAAAATGCCCGCGACATCGCCACCCGCATCATTCATTCCTGCGGCATGGTCGATGTGGTGGGGGATTTGCGCATCTCCGATGATTTCGCCGATGCTGCAAAAAAGGCCCTGGCCAGGCCAATTCTCACCGATGCCGAAATGGTCCGCCAGGGCATCATCGACAAGTCGCTAAAGATTCTCTGCACCCTGAACGATCCCCGGGCCCGCGAACTGGGCCTTGGCAAACAGATCACCCGTTCCGCCGCGGCGGTCGAACTCTGGCAGCCGGATCTGGCCGGTGCCCTGGTCGTCATCGGCAACGCCCCCACCGCCCTTTTTGCCCTGCTGGAGCTGATCGATGCGGGCGCTCCCAAGCCCGCCGCCATTGCCGCCTTCCCCGTGGGCTTTGTCGGCGCCACCGAATCCAAGGAGGAGCTGTTCCGCAATTCCCGCGGCATTCCCTTTGCCACTATCCTGGGCCGCCGCGGCGGCTCCGCCATGGCGGCGGCCTGCGTCAACGGCCTGGCGCGAGGCCTCGCATGAGCAAGTGGCTCACCATCATCGGCGTGGGCGAAGAGGGCTATGAGGGCCTGTCTACCATGGCCAGGCTCAGGCTCGAAACTGCCGAGGTCATTGTCGGCTCCGAGCGTTTGCTGGGCTCCCTGCCAAAACTCAAGGCGGAACGCCAGGAATGGCCCCAGCCCTTCTCGGCCGTGGTTGCCCAGATGAAACCCCTGCGCGGCCGCAAGACCGTCATCCTCGCCACCGGCGATCCGATGAACTACGGGGTTGCCCGCAAGCTGCTGGAGTTCATTCCCTTTGCCGAGATGGAGGTCATTCCACATCTCTCGGCCATCTCGCTGGCCGCGGCACGCGTCGGCTGGTCCCTGCCCGATTGCGACACGCTGACGTTGCATGGCCGCGATGCCGCCAATATCGAAGCCTTCATCCAGCCCAGCGCAAAACTGATTGTGCTGACCGCCGACGCCAGCACCATTCCGGAAGTGGCGCGGCGTCTGGTGGCCCGGGGCTTTGGGAAAAGCACAATCACCGTGCTCGAAAACATGGGCGGCGAACGTGAGAAAATCTCCGGCTTTGTCGCCGATGCAGTTCCGGCGACAGAATTTTCCGATCTCAATACTCTCGCGGTGGAATGCGTCGCTGGTCCCCGGGCCAGAATATGGTCGCGCCTTGCCGGCCTTCCCGACGAGGCCTTTGTCCATGACGGCCAGCTCACCAAGCGCGAAGTCCGCGCCGCCACCCTTGCCGCATTGTCACCTGCACCCGACCAACTGCTCTGGGATATCGGCGCGGGCTGCGGCTCGGTCGCCATCGAATGGATGCGCTCCACGCGCGGCTGCGAAGCCTTCGCCTTCGAACACAATGAAGAGCGCCTGAAGATGATCGCCCGCAATGCCGACCAGCTCGGCACGCCGCGCCTGAAAATCATGGCCGGCAAGGCCCCGGACACCTTGCGGGGCTTGCCCCGCCCCGACGCGGTGTTCATCGGCGGCGGCGTGGGCATTCCCGGCGTTTTTGAAACCGCCTGGGAAAGCCTGAAACCCGGCGGCCGCCTGGTGGCCAATGTCATCAGCATCGAGGGTGAAATGCATCTTTATGATTTGCAGGAGAAACACGGCGGCGAACTGCTCCGCCTTGAAATTTCCCGCCTCGCCCATGTCGGCCCCTACCGCGCCCTGAAGCCGCGCATGGCGGTGACCCAATGGAGAACCACCAAGCCATGAAAACCGGCATACTCTACGGCCTGGGCGTCGGCCCCGGCGATCCCGAACTCATGACCGTGAAGGCCTGGCGGCTGATTTCGACCGCCCCGGTGATCGCCTACCTCACCGCCAATGGCACGGAAAGCACCGCCCGCGACATCGCCAAGCCTTTCCTTCCCGAGGATGTCATTGAACTGGCGATTGATGTCCCCATGCGCACCGAGCGCGAACCGGCTCGGGAGGCCTATGACAGGGGCGCCGCCGCCATCACCGGACATTTGAAGGCGGGCCGCGATGTGGCCATGCTCTGCGAGGGTGATCCCTTCCTCTACGGCAGCTTCATGTATCTCTTCGCCAGGCTTGCCGACCGTTTTGAAACCGTCGTGGTGCCCGGCGTATCATCGATCACCGCCGCCGCCGCCCGCCTGGGGCGCCCCCTCGCCGCCCGCAACGACGTGCTGAAAGTCCTGCCCGCGACATTGGAAGCCGACCGCCTGCGCGAGGAACTTCTGACCGCCCAGTCGGTGGCCATCATCAAGGTGGGCCGCCACTTCGGAAAGGTCAGGAACATCCTCTCGGCCCTCGACCTGATTTCAAAGGCCGTGGCCATCGAGAACGCCACGCGCGGCACCGAGCGCATCCGCAAGGTGGAAGAGGTGCAAGGCGACAGCCTGCCCTATTTCACCACCATCCTGGTCTATACGGGCGGCGAAACATGGTGAGGCCTGCCATCTTCATCCTCGGCGCTTCGGCGCTGCCGCTGGCCCAAACGCTCAAGGCGGAACTGCACGGTGAAATCCACACGCCCGATTGCGTGGCCGGCGGCGATGTCACCTATGCCAAGGCCACCGCCCATCTGGCGGCGCTTTTCCGTCAGGGCCGCCCCATCATCGGCCTCTGCGCCAGCGGCATCCTCATCCGTGCCCTTGCCCCCCATCTCGACAACAAGCGAACCGAACCCCCGGTGATCGCCGTGGCCGAAGACGGCTCTTCCGTCGTGCCGCTCCTCGGCGGCCACCACGGCGCCAACGCACTGGCGCAAAAGATTGCGAGACTGAGCAAGGGCCATGCCGCCATCACCACCGCCAGCGAAGTGCGTTTCGGAGCGGCCCTCGATGAACCGCTTCCCGGTTACACCCTTGCAAACCCCGAAGATGTGAAGCCGGCAACCGCAGCATTGCTCGCGGGCGCTGAAATTTCATTTCCCTGTCATCCCGGCGAAAGCCGGGACCCAGAACCGCCGTTCAGGTGCGATAACATCAAGCACCTCAGGCTCGTTCCCTGGGCCCCGGCTTTCGCCGGGGTGACAATAGAGGTGAGTGAAAGAGCGGTAGCGGGCGGGCCAACCCACCTTGTCTATCATCCCCACACCCTCATCATCGGCGTGGGCTGCGAGCGCGGAACTTCACCCCTCGAAGTCGAAGAATTGATTAAAACTACACTGGAGGCCAACAACCTTTCCATCCGGGCGGTAGCCGGATTTGCCTCTCTGGATTTAAAAGAGGATGAGCCGGCCCTTGAAAGCCTGTGTAACGTGCGTTTCTTCAGCGCGGCGGAATTAAACGCACTTGCGCCAAGGCTGAAAACCCCCTCGGATTACGTCCTGGCGGAGGTGGGCACCCCCGGTGTCGCCGAGGCCGCGGCCCTTGCCGCCGCTGGCCCGGAAGCCGAATTGATCGTCGCAAAAACCAAGAGCAAGCGGGCCACCTGTGCCATCGCCCGCAGCCCGGCCCCCATTCTTGCACTGCGCGGCCGGGCCCGGGGCCGCCTCAGCGTCGTGGGGCTCGGCCCCGGCAGTCCCGCCATGCGCAGCCCCGCCTGCAGCGCCGCCCTTGCCGCAGCAACCGACTGGGTGGGTTACGGCCTCTACCTCGATCTCGCTTCCGACTTGAAGCAGGACCAGACTGAACACCGCTTCCCGCTTGGCGGCGAAGAGGACCGCGTCCGCCACGCCATCGAACTGGCAAAGCAAGGAAAGCAGGTGGCCCTCGTCTGCTCCGGCGATGCCGGCATCTATGCCATGGCCGCCCTTGTCTATGAGATCATCGATCTTGAACCGGCCCGTATCAGGATCGAAGTCATTCCCGGTATTTCCGCCTTCCAGGCCGCCGCCGCCAAGGCCGGCGCCATGATCGGCCATGACTTCTGCTGCATCTCGCTCTCCGACCTGCTCACCCCCTGGGAGACCATCGATAAGCGCCTGAAGGCGGCGGCCGAGGGCGACTTCGTGATCTCCTTCTACAATCCGCGCTCCCTCAAGCGCCGCGACCAGCTTGAGCGCGCCTTCGCCATCCTGAAGCCCCATCGCCCGCCCGATACGCCGGTGGTCATCGCCAGCAACCTCGGCCGTCCCGAAGAGAATGTGCGGATCGTCACCTTCGCCGCGTTCAATCCCGATGAGGTGGACATGCTCACCCTGGTGATGGTGGGCTCGTCCCAGTCGAAAGCCTTCGCCCGCGGCGACGGCAGAACTTACGCCTACACGCCCCGCGGCTATGCCAAGAAACGAGAAATATCATGACCGTCCATTTCATCGGCGCCGGCCCCGGCGCCGCCGACCTCATCACCCTCCGCGGCCTGAAACTCATCCAGTCCTGCCCGGTCTGCCTCTATGCGGGCTCGCTGGTGCCGGAGGACATTGTGAAGGCCGCGCCCGCAGGCGCCCGCGTCGTCGATACGGCGCCCCTGCACCTCGACGAGATTATCGCGGAAATGGCCGCCGCCCATGCCAAGGGCCAGGATGTGGCCCGCGTCCATTCCGGCGATCCTTCGATCTATGGCGCCATTGCCGAACAGATGCGCCGGCTCGACCAGCTCGGCATTGATTATGACGTCACCCCCGGCGTGCCGGCCTTTGCCGCCGCCGCCGCCGTGCTGAAGACTGAATTCACCCTGCCCGAAATCGCCCAGACGGTGATCCTCACCCGCACCACCATGCAGGCCTCGGCCATGCCGCCCGGCGAGGAGCTGGAACAGCTGGGCCGCAGTAAAGCAACGCTCGCCATCCACCTCTCCATCCGCAACCTCGGCTATATTGAGCGCGCCCTAACGCCGCACTATGGCCCCGATTGCCCGGTGGTCGTGGTCTACCGCGTCACCTGGCCCGACCAGAAGATCATCCGCGGCACGCTTTCGACCATCGCCAAGCTGGTGAAGGCCGCCAAGCTCACCCGCACCGCGCTGATCCTCGTCGGCCACGTCCTCGACGCCCGCGAATTCCGCGACAGCGCCCTTTATGACGCTGGCCACGAACACGTCCTGCGCAACCGGAAAACCGTAAAGGCCTAGAGCAACAGCGCACCTTCATGCTTCAATAGCCATTCCTTGCGCCGCAGGCCGCCGCCATAGCCGGTGAGCGAGCCGTCGGCCCCGATCACCCGGTGGCAGGGCACCACGATGGAAATGGGATTGCGCCCGTTGGCCAGCCCCACCGCCCGCATGAGGTTCGGATCGCCCAGCCGCTTCGCCAACTCGCCATAGGACATCGTCACCCCGCAGGGGATGCGCTTCAATTCTTCCCACACCTTGCGCTGGAAGTCCGTGCCGCCGCCATCGGTGGGAATCCCCTCGATAGCCTTCAGGTCGCCGGCGAAATAGGCGCGGATGCGGTCGGAAAAACCATTGGGATTATCCGCCGGAAACCGCTCGGCGCTGCCAAAGCGCAGCCGCAAATCCCGCGCCACCCGCTCCGGCTGGTCGTCGAACTCCAGCCCGATCAAAGCCCCATCCCGCGCCAGCAGCAGCATGGTGCCCAGCGGTGTCTCGATATGATCGGCAAGGACGGAGATCATGGTACGGTCTATACCATACATCTGTCATCCCGGCGAACGCCGGGACCCAGACTTGCACCCAATCTTCCTGCTCGAAGTCTGGGCCCCGACTTTCGTCGGGGTGACGGATATCGGAAACTACCCCAGCCGCTTCAGCGCCTCGACCGTCTTCGTCCGCTGCACATCGAGCTCGGCCTTGCGCTCGCGCGTTTCGACCAAGACCTCTTCCGGCGCCTTGGCGACGAAGCCGGGGTTGCCCAGGCGGCCGGCGATGGCGGCGGCTTCCTTCTCGATCTTTTCCAGTTCCTTCTTCAGCCGCGCCGTTTCCGTGGCGAAGTCGATGACGCCTTCCAGCGGCAGGGCCACCGTTGCCTCGTTCAGCACGAGCTGGGCGGATGCCTTCGGCACCTGGTCTTCGAAGGAGATGGAGGAAAGCCGCGCCAGGCGGATGATCTCGTTTTCCCAGGCCGAGGCGATGCGCCGCGACTCACCGTTGGTCCCAACCAGCACGCAGGGGATTTTCAGGCCCCCTGAAATATTCATCTCGGCCCGCACCGAGCGGATGTCCGAAATAATGGCGATCACCCATTCGATTTCCGCGTCCGCCTTGGCATCCCCCAGCCCCTTGTAGCTGGGCCACGCCGCTTCCATCAGCCAATGCTCGCGCCTGGCGGTCTGCTGCCAGAGCTCTTCCGTCACAAACGGCATGAAAGGATGCAGCAGCACCATGATCTGGTCGAGAACCCAGGCCGCCGAAGCCTGGGTTTCCTTTTTCGCCGCCTGGTCGCTGCCGCCAAGAATCGGCTTGATCAGTTCCACATACCAGTCGCAATAGACATTCCAGACGAAATGATAGAGGGCGCCTGCCGCCTCGTTGTAGCGGTGTTCCTCGATGCCCTTGGTCACCGCATCGCGGGTGCGCGCCGCTTCGCCTGCGATCCAGCGGTTGACGGTGACGCGCGCCGCCACCGGATCATAATTGAAGTCGCGGGCCACCCCGTTCATTTCGCCAAAGCGCGCCGCGTTCCACAGCTTGGTGCCGAAATTGCGGTAGCCCTCGACGCGCGATTTCGCCAGCTTGATGTCGCGCCCCTGGGCCGCCATGGCGGCAAGCGTAAAGCGCAGCGCATCGGCGCCGAATTCATCCATCAGCTCCAAGGGGTCGATGACGTTGCCCTTGGACTTCGACATCTTCTGGCCCTTCTCGTCGCGCACCAGCGCGTGGATATAGACCGTGTGGAACGGCACCTCCTTCATGAAGTGCAAGCCCATCATCATCATACGGGCCACCCAGAAGAAGATGATGTCGAAGCCGGTGACCAGCACGTCGGTCTTGTAATGGCGCTTGAGTTCCGGCGTCTGCTCCGGCCAGCCCAAAGTGGAGAACGGCCACAGGGCCGAGGAGAACCAGGTGTCGAGCACGTCCTCGTCGCGGGTAATTCCCGTTTCCTTGCCGTAGTGCTTCTTGGCCGCGAGTTCGGCGGCCGCCTGCGTTTCCTCAACGAAAACCGTTCCGTCGGGCCCGTACCAGGCCGGAATCTGGTGGCCCCACCAGAGCTGGCGCGAGATGCACCAGGGTTGGATGTTACGCATCCACTCGAAATAGGTCTTTTCCCAGTTCTTCGGCACGAACACCGTATCGCCCTTTTCCACCGCGGCGATGGCGGGCTTGGCCATTTCGGCGGCGTTGACATACCACTGCTCGGTGAGCATCGGCTCCACCACCACATTGGAGCGGTCGCCGAAGGGCTGCGGTATGACCTTGTCCTCCTTGCCGCGGAAAAAGCCCAGCGCCTCGATTTCCTGCAGCACCATTTCGCGCGCCTTGAAGCGGTCAACCCCATGGTAGCGTTCCGGCACATTGTTGGCGGGCGTTGCGATCATCCGCGCCTTTTTGTCCATGAGTACGATGAGCGGAATGTTGTTGCGCCGCGCCACCTCGAAGTCGTTGAAGTCGTGGGCCCCGGTGATCTTCACCGCGCCCGTACCGAATTCCGGATCGGGATATTCATCGGCGATGATCGGAATATGACGCTCGGCGATCGGCAGGCGCACCAGCTTGCCGACCAGGTTCTTGTAGCGCGTGTCCAACGGATGCACCGCCACCGCGCCGTCGCCCAGCATGGTTTCGGGCCGGGTGGTGGAAATGACGATTTCGGAAATCCCGTCCACCGGACCATCGACGAGCGGATAGGCGAAGGACCACATGGCCCCCTTGGTGTCGCGCGTCTCAACTTCCAGATCGGAAATCGCTGTCTCGAACACCGGATCCCAGTTCACCAGGCGCTTGTCCTTGTAGATCAGGCCTTCCTTGTAGAGCTGCACGAAAACCTTCCGCACCGCGGCGGAAAGGCCCTCGTCCATGGTGAAGCGTTCACGACTCCAGTCGCAGGAAGCGCCCAGGCGGCGGAGCTGCTGGGTGATGATCCCGCCGGATTCTTCCTTCCACTGCCAGACGCGCTTGAGGAAAGCCTCGCGCCCCATGGCGCGGCGGTCGGTCTTGTTTTCCTTCATCAGCAGACGTTCCACCACCATCTGCGTGGCAATGCCGGCATGGTCGGTGCCCGGCTGCCACAGCACGTCGCGGCCCCGCATGCGCTCGAAGCGGCAAAGAATGTCCTGAATGGTGTTGTTGAGCGCGTGCCCCATGTGCAGCGAGCCCGTCACATTGGGCGGCGGAATGACGATGGTGAACGGCTTGGCCTTGGGCTTGCGCCCGGGCTTGAAGAAGCCGCGCTTTTCCCACTCCTCATAGAGGCGGGTTTCCATTTCCGATGGGGTAAAGGTCTTCTCAAGCATGGCGGGAATCTTCGGTTGCGGTTCGGGGCGCTATAAACACTACCCCGCCCCGCCTTGCAACTGCCCACGGGATCGGGGCAGCCGGGCCGTTTGGCAAACGCCTTAACCACTTTGGCCCCGGGCAGGGCTAGAGAAAGCTACCGCCTGTGCAATTTGATCCCGGCGGGCGCCGGACGGCTTTCGCCCGTAAATTCCACGCCGACCCGTTCGCCGCGGCGCCAGACGGCCACGGCATCGCGCACCGTATCGTCGCTGGCCAGGTAGAACTGGAATTCCTCCGGCACCGCGATGGCTTGCGCGATAACCACTTGCGCTCCGGTTTTCGACTGGTTCCGGATAGCGCAGTCGATCACCGTCTTGTTGTCCTTCGAAACGATTTTTGCCGATTTCAGCACCCGGTTGCGGGGCGCAACGCGCTTCTCGCCAGTCGCCATTCAAACCTTCATCCGTGCAACATGATCATCCTGTCAGCGGCCGCGCCGCGCCACCCGCTCGATCTCCTCGCGCACCAGCTTTTCCACCAGTGCCGGCAGGTGGGCATCAAGCCAGTTCCGCAGCATGCCCTTGAGCAGATCCTGCGTCATGTCCTCGATCGAGCGCTCGCCGAGGGCCCGCGCCATCAGGGTGTCGGCCAGCTGGTTGAACGACGAATTGGCCGCGTTGATGGTTTCCGGCGACAGCAGGGGGGCGCTTGGCACATAGGCCGGCTCTTCCTCGGCCCAGCCCACCTCCTCCGAATAGACTTCCGCTTCGCCATAACTGTCCCGGTAGTCCTGGACGGGCGGCAGGTCGTCCGCCAGCGCCGGGCGCAGGGCGGGCGGCGGACTGCCCGGCGCAACCGGTGGCGCCCAGGGGGCGAGCTGCTGCCCCGTCCCGCCCATAGTTCCGGCAAAGCCGGATTTCGCCGCGGGCTTCGGGGCCGGCGGCAAATGTTCGGGCAGCCGCGGCAGCGGCGGCATGGGCCGCGCAGGGCCGGCGCTCTGGCGGCTTTTCTGGATCTTGTTGCGGAGCTCGGAGATTTCGCCCGCCGCATCGCGCTGCGCCGGCGGTTCATCGTACCTGACGCGCAGTCCGCGCATGGCGCCATTGAATGGCACATCATCGGCAGGGCGCGCCGGGGGTTTCGAGTTCAAGCGGATATCGGAGTCAATGGCCTTGCGAATGGAAGCCAGCAAACTTTCCATGTCAGGTTCAGATGTCACCGCTCTTGTCCCCTCTGCGCAACACAAACAAACAAACTGCCCGGCCAAGACCCCGGCCGGGATCACCTACTCGACCGTATCGGCTCCCGTGCCCAGCCACTTGCCCCGCACCTTAAGATAATTTTGGTCGGCATCATAGTAGGCCACCGGAAGCGAAAGGTCACGCGCCGTCAGGCGGCCGATGGCCCCCAGGATCTGGTAGGCGGCGACAATCTGGTCCCGCTCGGCCGACACCAGCGCAACCCGCGCCGAGAAAACTTCGCTCTCGGCGTCAAGCACGTCAAGCGTCGTCCGCGACCCCACCAGGTATTCCTGCTTCACCCCGTCAAGGGCGAGTTCGGCGGCCGCCACCTGCTCCTTGGCCGAGCGGATGATTTCACGCGCCGCACTCAGATTGCTCCACGCGGTGGCAACGCTTTCACGCACCGAACGCCCTGCCTGGATAACTTCCAGGCGGCGCTGGCTGGCAACCTGCTTGGCCTGCCGCACCGACGAGTAGACTTTGCCCGCCTCATAGAGCGGTATGGTGAGGACGCCTTCAATCCTGGCGCTTTCGGACCAACTGGTGCCGGACACGGGATCCTCGTTATGGACGGCGGAAGCCTGCAGATCCAGCGAAGGCAGGAGATCGCCCTTCTTCACTTCCGTGTCATAGGTGGCGGCTTCCTCGACATAGGCCGCCGCCAGGATATTGGGATTGATTTCTTCCGCTGCCGCCTGTGCCGCGTCGAGGGATGGGGGCAGCTTCGCAAGCGCCGGATATTTCAGGCTGCCGGGCGCGTGCCCCACCACACTAAGGTAGCCGGCAACACTGGCCGCGAGCCCCGCCTTGGCGGAGGCCAGATTCGACCGGGCCCCGCTGACCCGGGCCCGCGATTGCGCCACATCGGTGCGCGTGATTTCCCCCACCTTGAAGCGTTCCTCGGCAGCCGTCAGTTGTTTTTTGAGAACCTCCACATTCTTCTGGCGCAGGCCCACGACCTGCCGGTCACGGATGACATTCATATAGGCCTGGATGGCCTTGAAAAGCGTATCCTGCTCGATGGCCAGAAGGCCCTGCCGGCCGGCCTCGACACTGGCCTCGGCGGATTTTGTCCCATTGATCGTCTTGAAGCCGCGGAAAACCGGCTGCGACAGGCCGATGGACACCGACCTTGGTGTCACGTCCGTGGCAGTCGAAATGCTCGAATCCGACCACACGCGGCTTACCGAACCTTCGGCACTGACCGTCGGACGCCATCCGGACAGGGCCTGTGGCACAAGCTCATCGGTTCCCCGCTGCCGGGCCCGCTCCGCCTTCAGCGCCGGATTGTTCGTATAGGCAGCAACCATGGCATCAACAAGCGACTCGGCCGAAACCTGCCCCCCTCCAACCATGAGCGCAGCGGACGCCAGCAACAGTCGCGACCAGCGCCTCAGTCCATTCTGCATTGTCCACCGCACTTCCTGTTTCCTGCTGCCAATGGCCACTGTCTATCGGCGGTTCCTTGTCCAAGCCTCGACTCTAGATTATTCGCGGCACGAATCGAAGTGTATTTATGCAACTCTTGCGTTCAAAAAACAAACGCCGCCTTTTCTACCGCAAAACCCGGCAGCGCCGCGATTGAGACATCAAAGGCAAAGCGTGACGAGCGGTGCCCGTCGCTCTGGCTGGCAACCTCAATCTTGGAAACATCCATGTTGCCGACGGCGGCCACAATGCGCCCCTCATTGGCCAGCTGCCCGAACAGTTTCTCGGGGATGGCGGGAATCCGCCCCTCGATGACGATGACGTCGTAGGGCCCGCCTGGCGCATGTCCCGCCGCAAGGCTGCCCCCGACGACCTCGACATTCGCACTGCCTGCCAGGAAATTCCGCGCCCGCCCGAGCAGTTCCGCCTCGGATTCAAGCGCCACGACCGATTTTGCCAGCATCGAAATGACCTTGGCCCCATAGCCGGTGCCGGCCCCCACCACCAGAACCCGGTCGGTGGGCTTGATCAGGGCCAGGTGGATCATCCGCGCGAAGGCCATGGGCTCGATCAAATAGCGGGCCTCTCCGGCAGCCCCCTCCTTGAGCAGGACATCGTCATCCAGGTAGGCGATGGCCTTGCGCGGCTCCGGCACGAAGTCCTCGCGTTTCACTTCCGCCATGGCGTCAATGATGCGGTGATCCGTGATGCCGTTGGGGCGCACCTGTGATTCGACCATATTGTGCCGCGCCGCTGCGAAATTCGTCATGAGTTGATCCACATCACCGGTTGGTTGGAAAGCTGGCGGGCAAACTAGCCGCGAACGCGGCCCTTGCCAAGCTTGCCGTTTCGGCCGATTCAAGTGAGGAGAGGATTTGGTTGTTTCTGGAAACTTCCTCCCCTATACAGCCCAGCCGAAGGCCTCGTGGCGGAGTGGTTACGCAGAGGACTGCAAATCCTTGCACCCCAGTTCGATTCTGGGCGAGGCCTCCAATTTCGCCATCATTTTCCGTGGCGCGGCTTGCCGTAGCCGAATTTCTTGGCCAGGCGCGGCCAGCGCTTATGCAGCCAGTAGCCGATCCTGACGGTGGCGTTACGCCGAAGCCGCCTTACCGGCGGCAGATCAACCGAAAGCACGATGAGCCCCAGGGGAATCATCCAGAACCCGACAACAGGCAGGAATCCCACCATTCCGCCAAGGATCAGCGCCACGCCAAGCCCCATGCGCAACAGCGGGTGGCCCGGAACCTTGACCTTGCGGCCTGCGAAATTGACCTTTGCCACTAAACTTCCTTCTTCCTGTCAGGCCGTTATATGGGGGTTAGCAAAGAATCCACAAAATGTCTTTTCGTATCGAAAACCCTCTGCTATACGGCCCCCATATTCCTCGATAGCTCAGTTGGTAGAGCATTCGACTGTTAATCGAATGGTCGCTGGTTCGAGTCCAGCTCGAGGAGCCAGTTTCGTCAAAGCCGGTTCCCCCTGGGAGCCGGCTTTTTCACGCGGCCCGGGCGCGGCAAGTCATGCCCCGCGTGCAAGCGTGCTGGCCGGCCTGACCATTTGACCTCGCAGCCCATGTCGGGCATTGCTGATGGAAAGTGCTGGAGTAGTCCATGGATATCAAGAACGATGTCGTTGCCGCGATCGGCAACACCCCCCTGATCCGGTTGAAGAAAGCCTCGGAACTCACCGGCTGCACCATTCTCGGCAAGGCCGAGTTCATGAATCCCGGCCAGTCGGTGAAGGACCGCGCCGCCCTCTTCATTATCCGCGACGCCATCGCCAGGGGCCAGTTGCAGCCCGGCGGCACCATTGTCGAGGGCACCGCCGGAAATACCGGCATCGGCCTGGCCGTGGTGGCCAGGGCCATGGGCTTCCGCACCGTCATCGTCATTCCGGTCACCCAGAGCCAGGAAAAGAAGGACGCCATCCGCCAGCTCGGCGCCGAACTCGTGGAAGTGCCCGCCGTTCCTTACAAGAGCCCCAACAACTATGTGAAATATTCCGGCCGCTTGGCCAAGGCCATGGGTGCGGTCTGGGCCAACCAGTTTGACAATGTCGCCAACCGCCAGGCCCACATCGACACCACCGCCCCTGAAATCTGGGCCCAGACCGACGGCAAGATCGACGCTTTCGTCTCCGCCGTGGGCTCCGGCGGAACCCTGGCCGGCGTCAGCATGGGCTTGAAGGCGCGCAACAAGAACGTGGTGATCGCCCTGGCCGAACCCCACGGCGGGGCCCTCTACAGCTATTACAAGACCGGCGAACTCAAGGCCGAAGGCTCCTCGATCACCGAAGGCATCGGCCAGGGCCGCATCACCGCCAATCTCGAAGGCGCGGTGGTCGATGACGCCTTCCTGATCCCCGACAGCGAGGCCATTCCCATGGCCTTCGATTTACTGGAGCACGAGGGCCTCTGCATGGGCGGCTCCACCGGCGTAAATGTGGTGGGCGCCATCCGGCTGGGCCAGCAGATGGGACCGGGCCACACCATCGTCACGGTGCTCTGCGACTACGGCACGCGCTATGCCTCAAAACTCTTCAACCCGGATTTCCTCCGCGAAAAAGCCCTCCCGGTTCCCAAATGGCTGACCGAGACGCCCGTGGTGCCGACGGTGTTTGAGGCCGTCTGATAATGACTGCCCTGCTCTTCCGCGAAGATGCTTATCTGAAATCCGCCGATGCCATGGTGCGGGACATCACCGAGAGCGGTGGCATTGTCCTGGACCGGAGCAATTTCTATGCCGCGGCCGGCGGCCAGCCCGGCGACAAGGGTGTGCTGCATTTTGACGGCAAGGCAATTGAAATTGCCACCACGGTCTACGATGCTGCAAAGAATGTTGTCCATGTCGCTGCTAGTGCTGAACATCTGCCAAGTCCCGGAGCGCCGGTCAGGCTGGAGCTCGATTGGCCCACGCGCTACCGCAACATGCGGGCCCACACCATGATGCACCTGCTCTGCGCCTGCGTGCCCTTCCCCGTCACCGGCGGGGCCATTTCCGAAGATGGCGGGCGCATTGATTTCGATATCCCCGAAGGCGGCATCCCCGACAAGGAAGAACTCGCCGCCCGCCTCAACCAACTCATCCGCGACAATTACCCGGTGACCTTCCGCTGGATCAGCGATCAAGAAATGCAAGCCAATCTGCATCTGGTGCGCACCATGTCGGTGAAGCCGCCGCTGGGCACCGGCAAGGTGCGCCTCGTGATGATTGGCGATGCAGGCAAGGTTGACCTGCAGCCCTGCGGCGGCACCCATGTCAAATCCACCGCTGAAATCGGCCCCATCCGTGTGGCTAAGATTGAAAACAAAGGCAAGATCAACCGCCGCATCCGCCTGGCCTTCGCATAAACAGGAACTCCCATGTCGAAAGAACTGGTCTCAACCCAATGGCTCGCCGAACACCGGCAGTCGCCCGATATTTCCATCGTTGATTGCTCGTGGCATCTGCCAACCGCCAAGCGCGATGCCAAGGCCGAGTTCCTGGCCGAGCGCATTCCGGGGGCCCAGTTCTTCGACATCGATGTGATTTCCGATACCGAAAGCACCCTGCCCCACATGCTGCCGAAGCCCGAAAAATTCGCCAGCCAGGTCCGCCGCCTCGGGATCGGCGATGGCAAGAAGGTGATCTGCTACGACAGCGCCGGCCTGTTTTCGGCGGCCCGCGCCTGGTGGATGTTCAAGGTCTTCGGCCATGATGATGTGGCGGTGCTCGATGGCGGCTTGCCCAAATGGAAAGTGGAGAACCTGCCGCTTGAGGATGGGCCGCCGGCAAAGCCCCAGGAGCGCCATTTTACCGCGCGTTTCCAATCCATGCTGGTGCGCGACAAGGCCGATGTGCGCAAGGCCCTGCAGGTTGCCGATGCGCGCGCCCCGGGACGCTTTCAAGGCGTTGAGCCGGAACCGCGCCCGGGGGTCCGCGCCGGACACATGCCGGGTGCCAAAAATGTTCACTACGCCACCCTGCTCAATGCCGATGGCACCCTGAAATCCGAAGCCGAACTGGCCAGGGTTTTTGAAACTGCCGGTATCGATATCTCAAAGCCGGTGGTCACCAGCTGCGGCTCGGGCGTCACCGCGGCCATCTTGTCTCTCGCGCTCACCGAGCTGGGTGCCAGGAACCATGCGCTTTATGACGGCTCGTGGGCCGAGTGGGGCTCGGCCATCGATACGCCCGTGGCCACCGGAGCATGACGATGCGGGAGTTGAACACCGTCGTCACTTTCCTGGAAATGAACATCGAGGCTATCCACCATGTGGCGCCGCCGTCGAATCTCCGGCTCATGCTGCTGCGCGCCGAGAACATTACGCTCGCCTTCTACCGCTTCCTCTATTCCGCCGTGGGCCAGAACTTCAACTGGTACGACCGCCGCTATGTCTCCGATGCCGAACTGGCCGCGGCGATCCATGCCGAGGGCGTGGAAATCTGGGTGCTTTACGCCGGGGGCCAGCCCGCCGGCTATTTCGAACTGGTGCCCCGCCACGGCAATGTCATGGAGCTTGAATATTTCGGCCTGATCCCGGAGTTCCACGGTCGCGGCCTCGGCAAGTGGCTGCTCAACGAAGCCATCCGCGCCGCCTGGGCGAAGACCCCCGCCAGGCTCATCACCGAAACCTGCAGCCTCGATGCTCCACGGGCCCTGCCCCTCTACCAGAAAATGGGCTTCACCCCCTACGCTCAGGAAGCCAAGGTGATGATCGCGCGGGATTAGGATATTGCAGGTTTTGTCCTGTTCTCTGTCACCGAACCGGCGGCACATAGAGCAGACCACCGGCATTCCACAGGGCATTGATGCCCCGCTCAATGCCGAGCTTTGAGCCTTTGCCCAGATTGCGCTCGAAGATCTCGGCGTAGTTGCCCGTGGCCTTGATGGCGCGCGCCGCCCAGTCCGCATCGAGTCCCAGGTCCGCGCCGAAACTGCCTTCCAGCCCGAGCAGGCGCCGCACTCCGGGCTGCTTGCTGCCGGCCTTCAGTTCGTCGACCATGGCCGCCGACACCCCGAGCTCCTCGGCATTGATCAGGGCAAAAAGCGTCCAGCGCACGATATTGAACCATTGCTCGTCGCCCTGGCGCACCATTGGGCCCAGCGGCTCCTTCGAGATGACGTCGGGAAGGATGATGTGCTCGTCGGGCGCCTTGAGCTTGAGGCGGATGGCATAGAGCTGCGACTGGTCGGCCGTGTAGCTGTCGCATTTGCCCGCTTCATAGGCGGCCACCGCCTCGTCGATGCTGGCGAACTTCAATGCCGTGAACACCATGTCCCGTTCGCGGAAAAAATCTTCCACATTGGCTTCCGTCGTCGTGCCGCTGAGGAAACAGATCGCCGCCTGGTTCATGGTGAATACCGAATTCACCCCCAGCGCCCTGGGGACGAGAAAGCCCTGCCCGTCCATATAGTTCACCCCGGCGAAGCGCAAGGGCAACTTCGTCTCGCGTTCCATCGTCCAGGTCGTGTTGCGCGCCAGCACATCGACGGCGCCCGATTTCAGCTTGTCGAAACGCTCCAGGGCCGAAAGCGGCACGAAATCCACCTTCGCGGCATCACCCAGCACGGCGGCCGCCACCGCCCGGCAGAAATCCACATCAAAGCCCGCCCAGGCACCATTCGCATCCGGCGCGGCAAAGCCAAGGAGCCCCGTGTTGACCCCGCACCGCAGCCTGTCCCGCGCCTTGACGTCATCAAGCGTTGCCGCCTGCGCTGCCGCCGTAGACAGCACCGAGGCAAGAACCGATAAGGCCAAAAGCAGTTTTTTCATGAGCACGATTCCAGGGAGCAGCGAATACTAAGCCTAACCCGCGGAAGGGGTCATGCCAAGGGCAGGCAGCGCGTCACCGCCATTCAGGGATTTCAAATCGCCTGCCCAATGCCCGGCGCACACTCCTTGTCCGAGAGACAGGCCTCGAGGGCGTGCTTGGTGGCGTCGTCATACCTGCCGTTGATGATCACCTCGTCATAGCCCTGGTTTCTGAGAAAAACCTGCACCTTGAGCGTAGGTTTCAGGCTGCCGCGCGCTAGCACGCTTTGAAGCTCGTAAATCCCGTTTTTTCCGTCCTTTGCCAGCACCATCGCGCGCTTTGCCATGAGCTCTTCCGCGTATTCAGCGGGAGCGCGTGACGCCGCTTCGCCAAGATCTGCGGCGGCCATCGCGTACATACCTGCCAGTTCATAATACTCCGCCCGCTCTTGATAATGCCGATAGTAGCGTTCCGCGACGGGAATTGTGTCCATGTACTTGCTCAGGGTCTGCGCCGCCACTGCGGGCTTTCCCATCTTGTTGTAGACATAGGCCAGCGCCTGCAAAGGGTGCGGCTCGCCAATTAGAACGAACGAAGCATCCTTGGACGGGTCATAACCGCCGACTGCCGCTTCAAATTGCCTAGCCGCTTCCTCGTATCTCCTGGTCGTTTGAAGAATGCGCCCATAGACCATCCTTGCATAAGCAGCATCAGGCTCCATGGCGACCGCCTGCTCCGCCGCGTACAGGGCATTGGCGTCACTGGCCGCAGTTCGCGGCTTGACGTAAACTTTCGCGCGGCCCGTATAGATGCGCCAGTCCTTCGGATCAATCTCCGCCGCCCGGTCATAGGCCGCCTGCGCCTGCTCAACTTTGCCGCTGTCGCCAAACAGGTTCCCCATCGAGATGTGAGGTTCAATATAGCTGGGGTCAAGCTCAGCCGCCCTGCTCCACAGTTCCAGCGCTTTGCTGTCACCTCCACCCATGGAATGAATTTGAGCGTGTCCAAGAATGAACATGGCTGTGGCCCTGTCGCGCGCGGTGCCCTTGCCGCTGCCGAGGTATACTTCGCATATGCCTATCGTGGTTTTGACATGACCTCTGCCGAACTCCGAAACACAGGCTGCCGGACTGGAATCGTCACTTGCCGCAATCAGCGACATTTTGGATCCGTCTACCTCAGCAATTGACATGTTTGCCTTTGTCGGAATGCACGCCATTTGAGAACCGCAGGAGTATTCCCTGAGGGATGCCAACAGGTCAGGCTCCGATCGTGCCGGCATGGACCACAAGCCTGTCGCCATGACGGCGATCACACCTGTACAAAGGCAGTTTCGAATAGTCATCGTTTGGCACACTCCGGATCAAGAATGCAGGCTTGAAGCCCGTTGCGGACTTTTTCGCTATAGGGATCCGTGACATTCCCATCGTAGTATCCGCTTTGGCGGAGCTGGGTCAGAACCGCACTCAAATGCCACGATTTGAAAGAGAAGGATTGCTCAAAATCCTGCAAGGCTTCAGCGTGAAGATGCAGCTGCTTTTTCGTATAGGCCCGCCAGAACAAAATTTTCGGTATGGTTGCTGCAGTCATTGGCCGATTCAATATTTCGTTTGCTCTTGACAGGGCA
Organism: uncultured Aestuariivirga sp.; assembly: GCA_964604435.1. Classification (GTDB taxonomy): domain Bacteria; phylum Pseudomonadota; class Alphaproteobacteria; order Rhizobiales; family Aestuariivirgaceae; genus Aestuariivirga. The sequence continues at coordinate 26,731 of CAZRZB010000012.1, forward strand.
TCGTCATAGCGTTGCAGTTGGTAGAGCGCCTCGATCTCCAATGCCTTTTGATCGTCACCGTTGGGCTCAAACTTGCTGGCCATTCGGGCATCAGCCAGCACCTCGTTGAATTTCCGAAGACCATCATAGACATGGGCCCGCATCACATAGGAATCGCCAATGTTCGGATAGCGGGCGACAAGACTATCGGCCTCGGCAAGGGCGGCAGTGTAGTCCCCTTTTCCGATGAATGCTGCGATACGATCGCTGCGAACAGTGTCACGAAAATTAAAATTTGGGCGAACCGGGTCTCGCCATATTCTGACCTTGCGCAACGCCTCATCGCTTGCACTTAGTATCTTGTCAAATTCCGCAAGGGCTGTGTCAAAGTCGCGCTTTTGATGCAAATAGAGTGACCCAAGGTTAAACCGGGCCAAGTGATGATTTGGGTCGAGTTCCAGCACGCGCTTGAAGGCAGGCATCGCCTTGCTTTCCCATTCCATCGTGTCCCTGTAGAAAAATCCGATGGCAAAGAGCACATCGGCATTTTCTGGGTCCTCCGACAGTACGGCCGTAAGGTCCTGCAATGCACCTGGATAGTGATTTGTTCGCATCCTTGTCCAGGCGCGGCGAAGATATGCTGCCTTGAGCTTTGGATTGAGTGTGAGAGCCGCATCCAGATCAATCAATGACAGGTCAAAGCGACCGACAAAATAGGCAGCCTCGCCACGTCCCAGCAGGAGTTCGGCGCGCTCGGTTTCGGGCGGGTTCTCCTGATTCAATGCCTTGTCGCAGACGTAAAACGCTGCCATGGCATCATGATATCGATCAGACGTCTTGCATTTCTCAACATCACTTTGAACTGCAAAGGCTGGTCCTGCCACCAACAGGCTGACGGCGACTGCAACGCGGCATGCGAAGTGGTGAAAGCCCATCCTTAAGGTTCCGGAGAATGTCTGCCGGGCAACCATAGGTTAGAATCTCTTAGCCGTGATTCAATGAAATCGCTAAATTTTTAGCAATCCCGAAACACTTCAATGCAGGATCTGGCTGAGGAACAGCTTGGTGCGCTCGCTCTTGGGGCTTTCGAAGAATTCCCTGGGGGAATTCTGCTCGATGATCTGGCCCTGGTCCATGAAGATCACCCGGTTGGCCACCTGGCGCGCGAAACCCATTTCATGGGTGACGCACAGCATGGTCATGCCGCTCTGCGCGAGATCGACCATGACTTCCAGGACTTCCTTGATCATTTCCGGGTCGAGCGCCGAGGTCGGCTCGTCAAACAGCATGATCTTGGGGTTCATGCACAGCGAGCGCGCGATGGCCACCCGCTGCTGCTGGCCGCCGGAAAGCTGGCCGGGGTATTTCATCGCCTGCTCGGGAATCTTGACCCGGGTGAGGTATTTCATCGCCAACTCCTCGGCGTCCTTCTTCGGCATCTTGCGCACCCAGATCGGTGCCAGCGTCAGGTTTTCCATGATGGTCAGGTGCGGAAACAGGTTGAAATGCTGGAACACCATGCCCACCTCGCGGCGCACCTCGTCGATCTTCTTGAGGTCATTGGTGAGCGGAATGCCGTCGACGGTGATGTCGCCCTTCTGGTGCTCCTCGAGCCGGTTGATGCAGCGGATCAGGGTTGACTTTCCCGATCCCGAGGGCCCGCAGATGACGATGCGCTCGCCCTTGTAGACCGTCAGGTTGATGTCGCGCAGCACATGGAATTCGCCGAACCACTTGTTCATGGCGCTGATCTGGATGGCGATCTCGTCGCCCGCGGGTCCGGTTTTGGCAGCCTCGGCCATGATTGTTACCTCTTGTGTCCGGTATTGAGCCGCCCCTCGATGAACATCGAGTAGCGCGACATTGCGAAACAGAAAACCCAGAAGAGCAGCGCCACCGTGAGATATCCCGTCGGCGTGGTGCTTGGCGAGGTCCACAGCGCCTCCTTCAGGCCGATCCGGACGATGCCGAGCAGGTCGAAGATCCCGACGATCGAGACCAGCGTCGTGTCGCGGAACAGCCCGATGAAGTTGCTGACGATGTTGGGCACTGAAATCTTCAGCGCCTGCGGCAGGATGATCTTGCTCATCACCTGCCAGTAGGACAGCCCAAGCGCCATGGCGCCTTCATACTGCCCCCGCGGGATGGCCTGCAGGCCGCCGCGGATGGCTTCCGCCATATACGCCGAAATGAAGATGATGGTGACGATCAGCACGCGGAGCAGCTTGTCGAAGCTGATGCCCGGCGGCAGAAACAGCGGCAGCATCACCGACGACATGAACAGCACCGTGATCAGCGGAACGCCGCGCCAGACTTCGATGAAGACAACCGAGAACATCCGCACCACCGGCATCTCCGAGCGCCGCCCGAGGGCCAGAAGAATGCCGATCGGCAGCGACACGACAATGCCGGTGACCGCGATGACCAGCGTCACCGTAAGGCCGCCCCACTGGTCCGTTTCCACCGGCACCAGGCCGAAGTCCACATCGAGCAGCAGCATGGCGGCCATCAGGCCGGCGGAAGCGATCGCCCAATTGCCGAGCCCCGCCCGGCTTCCTCCCGCCAGCGAGACGACGATCGAGAACACCCCGGCAGCGCCAATGAGCAGCCCGACAAGCAGCGGGAGAACGGCGACCGGCAAGCCGGCGATGGTGAGTGTTGGCGAGGTGAAAAAGAAGCCGGCAAGCCAGACGATGACGGCCAGGCCGGTGAGGATCAGCGCAACGCGGTTGCGCGAAATGCCCTCCTGCGCGCCAAGGCTCGCCAGCGGCAGCGCCACCGCCGTCAGCAGCAGCAGCACCGCAACCCGCAGGTAGGTTCCAAGCTCGATGCCGAAATGCCCCCCGGACAGCAGGATAAGCGCGATCAGCGGATAGGCAACAAGCAGGAAAATGGCATTCCAGAATTTGTACGGAACCGACGGGATCATCATCGGCACCAGTCCGATGACACCGAGCAGGAAGCAGAGATTGACCCGCCAGCGCTCGTCGATCGGAAAGAACCCATAAATCCATTGCGGAAATTTTGCCGCGATCAGCGGCCAGCACTGCCCGGCATTCGGCTGATTGCAGGCCGTGCGATCCACCCCCGTCCAGCTTGCCCGCAGCACCAGCCAGTCGAACATGCCCCAGATCAGCCACAGCGCAAAGGCGCCGAAAATGACCGTCAGCACACTGTGGAATGGCGACGAGAAAAGGTTCTTTGCCATCCAGCCCCGGATGCCCGTAATGCTCTTCGGCGCCGGCAGCAGCGGCGCGTCATCACGGCGGACGAAGGCGGTCTCGGATGCTTTCATGGCCATGGCCTAGCGCTCCACCAGCTTCATGCGGGCATTGAACCAGTTCATGAACATCGACGTCAGCAGGCTGAGCGACAGGTAGACAACCATCCAGATCAGGACAACCTCGATGGCCTGCCCTGATTGATTGAGCACCGTGCCGCCCGTTGCCACGATATCCTGATAGCCGATGGCAATGCCCAGCGATGAATTCTTGGTCAGGCTGAGATAGCTCGAAGCCACCGGCGGGATGATGACGCGCAACGCCTGGGGAATGATCACCAGCCGCAAGGTGGTGCTACTGCGCAGGCCCAGCGCCTGGGCTGCCTCGGATTGGCCGTGGCTGACGGCCTCAATGCCGGCCCGCACCGACTCGGCAATGTCCGCGCCGGTATATATGGCAAGTGCCAGCCACAGGGCCATCAGTTCCGGCGTGACGGTCAGTCCGCCCTTGAAATTGAACCCGGCCAAGGCCGGATATTCCCAGCTCAACGGCAGGCCGGCGATGGCCAGCCCGCTCAAGGGCAAGACGATCAGCAGGGCGGCCGACGCCAGAAAAACCGGAAATGGCTGCCCGGTCGCCATCTGCCTGACATGGGCCCAGCGCCGCACCAGCCAGATGAGGCCAATGGCAACCGCCAATCCGACCAGCGCCAGCCAGGCGCCCTCGCCAAACACCGGCTTCGGCATCATCAGGCCGCGGTTCGACAGAAACCAGCTGTCCAGCACATTGATCGCCTGCTTGGGGCCCGGCAGGGGCTGGAGCACCACGCCGTAGAACAGGAAGACCTGCAGGAGCAGTGGCACATTACGGAAGAATTCGATGTAGCAGACGGCAATGCGCGAAACGATCCAGTTGCGCGACAGGCGCATGATCCCCACCACAAAACCGATGATGGTGGCCGCGGCAATGCCGAGAATGGAAATGAGGATGGTGTTGAGCAGCCCCACGACGATGGCAGCCCCGTAGGTTGAGGCGCTGCTGTAAGGGATCAGCGTTTGCAGGATGTCGAACCCAGCTGTCTTCCAGAGGAAGCCGAACCCCGAGGCGATGTTGCGCGACTTGAGATTGATATAGGTATTTTGGACAATCACATAGAAGAGGACAAAGACGATCACCAGCAAAGCCAGCTGCACAAAGATCGAACGGACCTTTGGATCGTTCCAGATGGACACTTTAGGCCGCTCACGCGTCTCGATCGCGACGGTCATCCCTTGTTTCCTCGCTGGGGGCGTTCACCGCCTCCCTCCCCGAACCCGCCGTTTTCCGGTCTTGGTTCCCTGCACATGGTGAGGGTGCCCGGCAGAACCGGACACCCTGTCTTATGCGTTAGCGGATCGGCGGGGCGTATTGCAGGCCGCCCTTGTTCCACAGGGCATTCTTGCCGCGCGCGATCTTCAGCGGCGTGTTCGGGCCAACATTGCGCTCGAAGATTTCGCCATAGTTGCCCACCGCCTTGACCATCTGCACAACCCAGTCCTCGCCGAGGCCGATGCCGGTGCCGAAGCCGGCCGCTGTCCCGTCGTCGTTCTTCACGCCGAGAATGCGCCTGATCTCGGGATTGGTGGCGGTCTTCGCCATCTCTTCCACATTGGCCTGGGTGATGCCGAACTCCTCGGCGGTCAGGAGCGCGTAATAGGTCCACTTCACCACATTGAACCAGGGATCGTCGCCCTGGCGGACCAGCGGCCCGAGCGGTTCCTTCGAAATGATTTCCGGAAGGATAATATGGTCGTCAGGCGCGGCAAGCTTCAGGCGCTCGCCGTAAAGGCCCGACTGGTCGGTGGTGAAGATATCGCAGCGGCCTTCTTCATAGGCCTTGAGGGTTTCGTCGGAATTTTCGATGGCCACGACCTGGTAGGTCATGTTGTTGGCTTTGAAGTAGTCGGCGAGGTTGAGTTCGGTCGTTGTGCCGGTGGTGGTGCACACGGTTGCGCCGTCGAGCTTGAGGGCGCTGTCCACGCCCAGCGACTTCTTCACCATGAAGCCTTGTCCGTCATAATACATGACGCCGGCGAACTTGAGGCCGAGCGAGGTATCGCGGCTCATCGTCCAGGTCGTGGTGCGCGACAGGACATCGACTTCGCCAGACTGCAGCGCCGTGAAGCGCTCCTTGGCGGACAGCGGCACATACTTCACCTTTGATCCGTCATTGAGGACCGCCGCGGCAACCGCCTTGCAGAAATCCACATCCATGCCGGTCCAGTTGTTGTTGGCATCCGGAGCCGAGAACCCCAGGGTGCCGTTTTGCACCACGCCGCATTTCAGCACGCCGGCGGCCTTCACGTCATCGAGTGTGCCCGCCGAGGCGGTGGCCGCTGCGAAGAGGCAGGTTGAGGCGGCAAGCGCCCAACCCATCAGTTTACGTTTCATGACTTAATTTCCCTTTCAAATGAGCGGAAACCGTCTGATGGCTTTCTCGGCAGAGATCGCCAACGATCACCCGCAATTACCTTGGTCGTCTCCCTCGGAGGTGTCTTCTTGTTTGCGTTCACCTCACCGTGCACAGACAAGCCGGAAACGACTTTGCGGTCAAGCCGAAAGGCACAGCCGTCCCGCATGCTGCAGGCCATGGGCAATTTGTTGCGGGAAAAATCCTAGGCCTTCAATGCGGCAGCCAAGGCAGCAATGGAGGTAAAAATACGCCCAGCGGGCTTGGCGGGCCGTTCAATCATGATCACCGGCAGGTTCAATTCCCGCGCCGCCAGGAGCTTGGCTTCGGTTTGCGCGCCCCCGGCGTTCTTGCTGACAAGGTGGGTAATGTCATGGCTGATCAGCAGGCGGCGTTCCTCCTCGAGGCTGAACGGCGGCCGCGCCAGGATGAGCTGCCAATGGGCAGGCAGCTCAAGGGAGGTTGCTTCAATCATCCGTACGACACCTGAGATGTCGCCGCGTGCGAGAAACGGGGCAATCTCCTTGCGCCCGATGGTGAGCATCACTCGTGCGCCAGCCGGCAATTGGGCAACCGCTGCCTTGCTATCGGCAACGAATGTCCAGCGGTCACCGCTTGCCGGCACCCACGCCGGGCGCTCCAGACGCAGATAGGCAATGCCTGCGCCTTTCGCCGCATTGAAGCCGTGCTGCGAAATCCGCGCCGCGAAGGGATGCGTTGCATCGGCGACGGCGGCAAAGCCTCCGCTTGTGAGATAGGCCTGAAGCCCCGCCTCGCCGCCAAAACCGCCAAGGCGGACTTCGCCTGGGGGCAGCACCGGGGTTTTCGTCACCCCGGCCAGGGAGGTCACCGGTTCAAAGCCCGCCGCCAGCAGTTCAGAGGCCAGCATGCGCGCATCGGCCGTGCCGCCCAGGATGAGAATGCGCTTACGCGGCATGGGCAATGATCCTGCCGCCGCGGTCAACGATCATGACATCGCCGGCCACCGGACTCCCGCGCAACACCTTCATCACTTGCTCCCTGGCCGCCGCGGCCACCTGCCGGGCCAGCGCCGGTCCAAGCATCTCCAGCACCTGTTGCGCCGTATTCGCTGCGCGCACCGTGTCCCGCATCTCTTCAGGCGCAAATGCCGCCAGCCATTCAAAGTCGACCTGGCTGCGCCCCGAATGCAAATCCATCGCCCCTTGCGCCAGCTTGCTGATCTTGCCGAAACCACCGCCGATGGTG